>JANOSN010000001.1:0-1065 GCA_031415895.1 Polaromonas sp.
TTTTCTTTTTTTTCTTCTTTCGCGTCCTTTGCGAAACCTTAGCGCCCTTCGCGTCCGGTAATTCGGCTGTTCGGTAGTCCAGTGTTTAAGAAAATAGTTTAAAAGTAGCCTTCCTTCTTGCGCTTCTCCATCGAAGCCTCAGAAGTTTTGTCGTCCATGCGGGTAGCCCCACGCTCGCTCACATCTGCGGCCAGGGTTTCTATGACAATTTCGGCTGCAGTTGAAGCTAAGCTGGCGACTGGGCAAGTACAGGTGATGTCGCCTACGGTTCGAAAGCGCACATCACGCTTTTCAGCTACTTCACCCTCACGCAAAGGTGTGAGCGCAGTCACAGGCACTAGCAGGCCTTTGCGTTCGACTACTTCGCGGTGGTGTGAGTAATACAGCGACGGCAGGGCGATGTTTTCGCGGGCGATGTATTGCCACACGTCTAGCTCGGTCCAGTTGCTGATGGGGAACACGCGAAAATGCTCCCCCGGTTGTAGCTTGGTGTTAAACGCAGTCCACAGCTCGGGGCGTTGGCTTTTGGGCTGCCATTGGCCAAAGCTGTCGCGGTGGCTAAAGATGCGCTCTTTAGCGCGGGCTTTTTCTTCGTCGCGGCGTGCACCACCGATCAGCGCGTCGAATTTGAATTCTTCAATGGCTTCGAGCAGCGTCACGCTTTGGTGCACATTGCGCGACTCGCCTGCGTGGGCCAAGCGCACCGTGCCGCGCGCCATGCTGTCCTCTACGCTGCGCACAATCAGCTTGGCTTGCAATTCTGCTGCGCGCTGGTCTCTAAAGTCAGTCACTTCGTGGAAGTTGTGGCCTGTGTCGATCATTAGCAACGGGTAGGGAATGCGACCTGCACCGAAAGCTTTTTCAGCGCACTTGAGCATTACTAATGAGTCTTTGCCGCCGGAGAACAGCAGGGTGGGGCGCTCGAATGCAGCGGCTACTTCGCGCAAGATGAAGATAGTTTCTTCTTCTAGTGCGTCTAGGTGTTGGTTGGACAGTTGTGACAGCAATTGGGGTTCGGTTCTGGCGTTCATGATGGGCTTGATAAATACAAATACTTAATGCGGA
>JANOSN010000002.1:0-2648 GCA_031415895.1 Polaromonas sp.
TGCTGCTGCGCGGCGCCTATGCTGCCACTGACGATGTAGTGGCTGGCCGCTGGCCGCGCAATGCGTTGTCCAATGGCCGCGAGACGGCTGGCAAAACCATGGGCGTGATTGGCTTCGGCTCCATTGGCCAAACCACCACGCGCCTGGCACGTGCCTTAGGTATGCACGTGATGGCGTATGACCCGATGATGGTGGCTACATCACCCATCTATGCTGAACAAGGTGCTATCGCAGCATCGCTCAGCGCTGTCATTACCATGTCTGACGTGGTAACTTTGCATGTGCCATTGGTTGACGGTACACGCAACCTGTTTAACGCTGAACGTTTAGCGTCTATGAAAACCGGTGCGATCTTGATCAACACTTCACGCGGCGGTATTGTCGATATGGAAGCATTAGTCGAATCACTCAAAAGCGGTCATTTAGGCGGCGCAGCCATAGACGTATTTGAGCAAGAGCCCATGCCAGCATCGCCAATGTATGAAGGCTGCCCTGGCTTGCTATTGACCCCGCATATTTCGGGTGTTAGCACCGAAAGCAATGAGCGTGTGAGCTTTTTGATTGCCGACAAAGTAATAGAGGCGCTAGCGTAATGGCCACTATCAGCTTGCAAGAAGCCACCCTGATGGTGGAGCGCGCATTAGCGGCCTGCGGTGCCAACGCCACCATGGCCAGCAGCACAGCGCGTGCGCTGGTGCTGGCCGAGTCACAAGGTTTATCGTCACACGGTTTGTCGCGCGTAGGCCAGTACGCTACGCATTTACGCAATGGCCGTGCCAATGGGCAGGCTGTAACCACAGTAGCCAAACGCAAAGGCGCAGCGCTATTGGTGGATGCAGGCCAAGGGCTGGCGTTTCCAGCCTGCGACTTGGCTGTGGCTGAGGCCATAAAAACTGCGCGTGAGCTAGGGGTGTGCTTTGTCGGTGTAGTTAACTCGCACCACTGCGGCGTGGTGGTAGACCATTTACGTGCAGCCGCAGCAGCGGGCATGGTGGGCTTGGGTTTTGCCAACTCGCCAGCAGCTATGCCCGCGGCGGGTGGCAAGCATGCGATTTTTGGCACCAATCCCGTTGCGGCAGTGTTTCCGCGCCAAGCTGCTGACCCACTGATGATTGATTTGTCTTTGTCTGAAGTAGCGCGTGGCAAACTGATGGTGGCAGCCAAAGAAGGCAAAAGCATTCCACTAGGTTGGGCACTGGACAAAGACGGTCAACCCACTACAGATCCGCAGGCTGGCATGGACGGTTCGATGCTACCTGTAGGCGCTATGACCAGCCCTAAAGGCAACATGCTGGCCTTGATTGTCGAGCTGTTGGTCACTGCTGTCATCGGCGCGCAGTTTGGCTTTGAAGCCTCTAGCTTTTTTGTAGATGAAGGCAATGCGCCGCGCATTGGCCAAGCATTTATCGTGATTGACCCAGGTGCATTAGCAGGTACCGATGCATACTACGCGCGCATGGAAACCTTAGTCACTGAAATGCTGGTAGACGATGGCGTGCGCATAGCGGGCAGCCGCCGATTGGCGCTAGAGCGCAATGCTGCCACGGCAGGCATCACGATTGCAGACGTTTTGCTACTAAATATTCAAAAAATAGCCTCATAGTCCAAGTGTTTACTGCTTAAGTAGCTATTTAATTAATAGCATACAATGATTTTTTGAATGAAAGAAATACTATGCAGCGTCGCGATCTACTCATCAATGGCATGGCTGCAGTAGCCGGTGCACATGCTTTACCAGCCATAGCGCAAGACTTTCCACGCGCTGGCGTTTCGCTTAAATATGTAGTGCCTTTTCCACCGGGTGGTCTGACCGATGTGATGGCGCGCATCGTGGCGCAAAAAGTATCCGAGTCGTGGAAAGTACCTTTTGTAGTGGAGAACAAAGCGGGTGGCAATGCGCAGATCGGTGCAGACCAAGTGGCCAAAGGGCCTAGCGATGGTTCGCAGCTATTGGCTATCACCTTGACCCATGCTGCCAACGTCAGCTTGTTCCCTGACGCGCCGTACAGTTTTACCAAAGACCTGCGTCCAGTAGCGCTCTTGGCAGGCTCGCCCATGCTGGTGGTTGTTCCCGCTAACAGCCCTATCCAAAGTTTTAAGGATTTGATGGCGGTTTCTAAAACCAAGCAGCTCAACGCAGGCAGCAGTGGTAACGGCACGCCACCGCATCTGACGATGGCGCTGTTTCGTGACTTGAACAAATGCAAAATGACGCACATTCCATACCGGGGTGGTGCCCCATCAATTACCGATTTGATCGGCGGTCAGTTGGATGTTATCTTTTCTAATTTCCCAGAGTCAATTGCCCAGGTTAAAGCAGGCAAACTGCGCCCATTGGCAGTATGCAGCTTATCGCGCAACAGCCTAGTGCCTGACGTGCCCACCGCTATTGAGGCGGGGTTAACCGGATTATTTGTAGAAAATTGGACTGCCGCCATGATTCATGTCAAAACACCCGACGCTATTGTGGAAAAATATGCGCGTGAGTTGATCAAAATTATGTACAGCCCTGAAATCGAAGAACGCGCCAAAGCACAAGGCTTTAAAGTGACCCCCAAAGGTACTGCAGATTTTGCAGCATTCTTGCAAACCGAGATAGCGCGCTGGGCGCGGTTGATCAAGTCCGCCAAAATCACTGCGACTTGATT
>JANOSN010000003.1:0-1107 GCA_031415895.1 Polaromonas sp.
GTGCTGGCAGGGCCGATGTTTTGCGCTATCAAGACGCAGTTTCCGAATGCGCAATTGCACCTGCTGCAATTGGCCAAAAACCGCCCAGTCGCCGAGCTGCTAAATTTAGCCCCAGCAGGCAATTTGCATACGCTAGACGACAGCTCGCTACCCAACTTGCTGCGCAGCATCGTTAGCTTTCGCGCCAAGATGCACGCGCTGCCACTGGACGTAGTGATCGACTGCGAGCTGTTTTCGCGCATCAGCGCCATCATGGCCACCATCAGCGGTGCGGGCCTGCGCACAGGCTTTACGCCGCACACGCAAGAAGGCTTGTACCGTAGCAGCACGTTCAATCGCGCTATCCCCTACAACCCTTATCGCCACATTAGTTTGCAGTTTGTGTCGTTAGTTGAAGCTTTGTTTAACACCCACAGCCCGCGCAGCAAAATGGCCGTGCTCAACACGCCGCCCACGCAATCGGGTTTGTCGGTTGACTTAAATGACGCTGAACGCAGCGCGTACCAAGCCAAACTGCATGCAGACCATAGCATCACAGCATCGCGCAAACTGGTGCTGCTGTACGCCAGCGGCGGCATCTTGCCTGCCCGCGCCTGGCCTGCCGCCTACTACACGCATGTGGCACGCGGCCTGTGCGCGGCAGGGCACGCGGTGGGGTTAATTGGTCTGCCCGAGGACAGCGCCCTAGCCCACAGCATCATTGCCGACGTAGCGCACCCGCACTGCATCGCGCTGACCGGCTACACTCGCAACATGCGTGAGCTACTGCTGCTATTGCACAGTGCCGATTTACTCATCACCAACGACGGTGGCCCCGGCCACTTTGCCAGCCTCACACCCATTCAAACCATGATGTTTTTTGGGCCTGAGACTGCCAAGTTGTATGGCCCATTGTCTGCACGCGCCACGGTCTTTGAAAGCGGCATTGCCTGCTCGCCCTGCCTGACTGCTTATAACCACCGCGAAACGTTTTGCGATGGCGACAACCAATGCCTGAAAGTGATTGCGCCACAACCAGTGCTGGACATGGCATTGCACAGTCTAGGTGACGGCTCAAAGGCTACCGCATGACAGCGCTATTGGCTTGGGCACAGCGCACTTTTGTGT
>JANOSN010000004.1:0-4768 GCA_031415895.1 Polaromonas sp.
TCCTGCAGGTCTTTGGCGTTTTCCTCGGGAATGAGTACCGTCTTGATGCCACCACGCAAAGCAGCTAGCAATTTTTCTTTCAAACCACCAATACCTGTGACTTCACCACGCAAAGTAATTTCACCTGTCATCGCTACATCAGCGCGCACAGGTATGCCAGTAAGTGCTGATACAAAAGCTGTCGTCATCGCCGCGCCTGCGCTTGGCCCATCTTTAGGTGTAGCGCCATCAGGCACGTGAATGTGCACGTCTTTTTTCTCAAACGCTTCATCTTTAATGCCCAGGCGACGTGCGCGCGAACGCACCACCGTGCGTGCGGCTTCAACCGATTCTTTCATCACATCACCCAGGGAGCCGGTACGTGTGATGTTGCCTTTACCGGGCATGAGCGCAGCCTCAATGGTCAACAAATCGCCGCCCACTTCGGTCCAAGCCAAGCCGACCACTTGGCCCACTTGGTTGGTTTTTTCGGCGCGACCGTAGGTGAACTTTTGCACGCCTAGAAAGTCGTTCAAATTCTCGCCAGTGACCACCACTTTTTCGGTGTATTTTTTTAGTTGCAAGCCCTTGACCACCTTACGGCAAATCTTGGACAGTTCGCGCTCTAGCGAGCGTACACCCGCCTCACGCGTGTAGTAGCGCACGATGTCGCGCACGGCAGATTCAGTGATTTCTAGCTCAGCGTCTTTCACACCGTTGTTCTCTAGCTGCTTAGGTGCCAGATAACGCAGTGCAATGCTGGTTTTTTCGTCTTCGGTGTAGCCCGACAGGCGAATCACTTCCATGCGGTCTAACAGCGCTGGTGGGATATTCATCGAATTCGATGTGGCGACAAACATCACATCGCTCAAATCGAAATCTACATCCACATAGTGGTCGCTGAACGTATGGTTTTGCTCAGGGTCAAGCACCTCTAGCAGCGCACTAGAAGGGTCGCCACGGTACTCGGTACCTAGCTTGTCTATCTCATCAAGCAAGAACAGCGGGTTGCGTGTAGCCACCTTGGTTAAGCTTTGCAGTACTTTGCCCGGCAACGCACCAATGTAAGTACGGCGGTGACCGCGAATCTCAGCCTCGTCACGCATACCGCCCAACGCCATGCGCACGTATTTGCGCCCCGTGGCTTTGGCAATAGACTGGCCTAGCGAGGTTTTACCCACACCTGGCGGGCCAACCAGGCACAAAATAGGTGCTTTCACTTTGTCTACGCGCTGCTGCACTGCTAGATATTCCAAGATGCGGTCTTTGACTTTTTCTAATCCAAAGTGGTCAGCGTTAAGCACTTCTTCGGCGTGACCTAAGTTGTGTTTGATTTTGGTTTTTTTAGACCATGGCAGGCTGATCAGCACTTCAATGTAGTTGCGCACTACGCTGGCCTCAGCCGACATGGGCGACATGAGTTTGAGTTTTTTCAGCTCGCTTTCGGCTTTTTTCAGCGCATCCTTGGGCATTTTGGCCAGCTTGATTTTTTTATCTAGCTCTTCAATGTCTGCACCGTCTTCGCCATCGCCCAGCTCTTTTTGAATCGCTTTGACTTGCTCGTTCAAATAAAAGTCGCGCTGGTTTTTTTCCATCTGGCGCTTCACGCGGCCACGGATTTTTTTGTCCACATTCAAAATGTCGACTTCGCGCTCGATCTGCTCATACACGTTCTCTAGGCGCGCTTTTACGTCTGACAAGTCCAGTACGGCTTGTTTGCTGTCTAGCTTTAGTGGTACGTGCGCTGCAATGGTGTCTGCTAAACGGCCAGCATCGTCGATGCTTGAGATCGAAGTCAAAATCTCTGGCGGTATCTTTTTATTCAGCTTAACGTACTGGTCAAACTGACCTATCACCGCACGGCGCAAAGCTTCGATATCGTTTGTGCGTGGCTCGGTCAATACTTCGGGTTCAATAGGCGTGACATTGGCGCTGAAATGCACCTCGCCGTCAGTGATTTTGTTGACAATAGCGCGCTGCTGCCCTTCGACAAGTACTTTCACAGTGCCGTCTGGCAGCTTGAGCATTTGCAAAATGGTCGACACGCAACCGACTGCAAACATGTCCTCGACTGCAGGCTCGTCTTTGGCCGCAGCCTTTTGTGCCACCAGCATAATGCGGCGCTCAGACTCCATTGCAGACTCTAGCGCTTTGATGCTCTTAGCACGGCCTACGAACAGCGGAATCACCATATGCGGAAACACCACCACGTCACGCAGTGGCAACAGCGGCAGGTCAATAGGCTCGGCAGGAAGGTTGGTATGGCCTGACATAGTTGTCTTTCAGGTTTTTAAAGGTATAGGATGATATGTAAGGCTAAAACTTGACAATTTCAAGCCCTAAGTTGTTTCAAACCACAGCGCAGGCACTTACGCCCACAGTTCAGCGGCGTAAGTGTGTGCAGCATATGCGTTAAGCCTTTTTGGCGGCTTCGCGGTACACCAGCAGTGGCGGCTTGTTTTCGTCGATAGTGGACTCGTCCAAAACCACTTTTTCTACGTTGGTGGTGTTGGGCAGTTCAAACATGGTGTCGATCAAGGCATTCTCTAAAATCGAACGCAAGCCGCGTGCACCCGTTTTGCGGGCCAATGCTTTGCGTGCAATCGCTTTGAGCGCGCTGGGGCGCACCTCCAGCTCTGCGCCTTCCATGGCCAACAGCTTGGCGTATTGCTTGACCAATGCATTTTTAGGCTCAGTCAAGATTTGTACCATCGCGTCTTCAGACAGCTCTGACAGCGATGCAACCACTGGCATACGCCCAATCAGCTCAGGAATCAAACCGTATTTGATCAAATCTTCAGGCTCGATCTCTTGAAAACTTTGGCTTAAGGAGCGTTGTTTTTTGCTTTTAACCGTAGCGCCAAATCCGATACCAGATGCTTCGGTGCGCGCTTCGATCACTTTTTCTAGGCCCGCAAATGCACCGCCACAGATAAACAAAATATTGGTGGTGTCGATTTGCAAAAAGTCTTGGTTAGGGTGCTTACGCCCACCTTGGGGCGGCACACTGGCCATGGTGCCTTCAATAATTTTGAGCAAGGCTTGCTGCACGCCCTCGCCGCTCACATCACGGGTGATCGACGGGTTGTCTGATTTACGTGAAATTTTGTCAATTTCGTCAATATAAACAATACCTTGCTGTGCGCGCTCAACCTCGTAATTACAAGTCTGTAGCAGCTTGGAGATGATATTTTCAACATCTTCGCCCACGTAGCCAGCTTCGGTGAGTGTGGTGGCATCAGCCATGACAAAGGGCACGTTCAGCATGCGCGCCATGGTTTGGGCCAGCAGTGTTTTGCCAGAGCCAGTGGGGCCAATGAGCAAAATATTGCTTTTAGTCAACTCCACTTCGCCCGTCTTGGCTTTGTCTTTGTAGCGCAGGCGCTTGTAGTGGTTGTAGACCGCTACAGCTAAGGCGCGCTTGGCGGGGTCTTGACCAATAACGTAACTGTCGAGGTTGTTTTTAATTTCTAGCGGCGTGGGTAGGTCGCCACGCGCTTCGCGCTCAGACTCGGGCAACACCTCATCACGGATGATGTCGTTGCACAAATCAATGCATTCATCGCAAATAAAGACTGACGGGCCAGCAATCAGCTTTTTTACCTCATGCTGGCTTTTACCGCAGAAGGAGCAATGCAGTGTTTTTTCGCTCGGAGAGCCTTTACGGTCGGCCATGTAATAGGTGCCTGGTTACGCTAATTTGCTAATGATACTGCCAAGACGTAACCAAAAATGCCCGCCAGAGCGTATCAACCCTTTTTTAGAGCATTTAGGTGCCGTTTTGGGTGCCTTTGTATAGCTTTTTAGCGCTAATAACGCTTGGCTCGATTTTTGCACCAACTGGGTCAATGCGCTCTATTGAACCCACACTTGCACCGTCACCCACAACACATGCACACAATTTGCGCATTGTGGTGGTCGCCCCCGAATCGCTTACACCTGATGCGTCTGACGAGCATGCTACGCAAGAGGCCGAGCGGTCGCGCCAGTTGCGCATTGGGCTGCTAGAGAACGGCTATAACCTAATCGCCGTACTACCAGCAGATAGCTTTTTAGAGCAGCGCTTAGCGCAATTGCAACCTGACATGGTGATTGTGGATGCCGAGAGCGATGCGCGCGATGCGCTGGAGCATGTGGTGGTGGCCACACGCAACGAGCGCAGGCCGATTGTGATGTTTACCAATGACAACGACACCACGCACGTTAAAGACGCAGTAGCCGCTGGCGTGTCGGCCTACATCGTGGCGGGGCTGGCACCTGAGCGCATACGCCCTATTTTGGACGTGGCGATGGCACGCTTTGAGCACGAGCAAGGCCTGCGGCGCGAGCTGGCAGATGCCAAAGGCGAGCTGCAAGATCGCAAAGTGATTGACCGCGCCAAAGGGTTGCTAATGCAGCGCCAAGGTCTCAGCGAGCAAGCTGCTTACTACAAGCTGCGCAAAACCGCCATGGACAAAGGGCTTAAGCTCTCCGACGTGGCGCAGCGTATGTTGGACGTAGCTGATTTGCTGAGCTGAGTTAACGCATAAGCACTAATCTTGTGCAATGCACAAGATTAGGAATTTATGGCAAGCTGAGTGCTTAAAACCCTCTTCAAAGCCTCTTTTAACTATCAAATATGCTTATAGTCCAAGTATTTATTGACTATGTAGCTATAGTTTTGATAGTACATAGCACTTTGAATTGCTCTTTTATATTCGTTGCCAAAAGGTTGCTTGCAAGTTGGCACGCATTTCGCTAACTAAACATCAAGGTCACTGAAGACCTGTCAGTTTACCGCTTGTGCAAT
>JANOSN010000005.1:0-3627 GCA_031415895.1 Polaromonas sp.
ACCTATTCAAGTCTATTATATGAATGCCTTGTACACCTTTGTTTGTGTAGCGAGGATTTTTTACTTCACGCGTACGCCGATGGGGCGCATGCTAAACGCTGTGCGCGACAACACAGAGCGTGTGGAGTTTGTATTCTACAACACGCAGCGTGTGCGCTTCATGGCGTTCATTATTTCAGTGTTCTTCGCAGGTGTGGCGGGTGGTTTGGGTGCTATTTTGTTTGAGATCGTTACGGCTGAAGTGGTCGGGGCGGCACGTTCAGGGGCTTATCTGCTATTCACATTCTTGGGTGGTGCAACATTTTTCTTTGGCCCCATCATCGGCGCGGTGCTGATGATTTTGGCTTTTGTGTTGCTATCAGAGATCACTAAGGCTTGGCTTTTGTACCTAGGCTTGGTATTTTTGTTCATGGTGATGTACGCGCCCGGCGGCATTGCATCGTTGATCATGATGAACCTGCGGGTGGCCGCGTTTGGCATGCTGCGCAAGCTGTGGGTTAGCTATCTAGGGCTGGCGTTATGTGCGCTGATTGTGCTTATGGGTGCTGGTGCCATGATAGAGATGGTGTACCACTTGCAATTGAACGTGGTTTTAGGCAGCAAGCTGAAGTTTTTAGGCATTCCGCTAGATGCCAAAGGATTGGACAGCTGGTTTGGTTCTGCGTTTGTTATGCTGACAGGTTTAGGCCTGTTTGAACTGGTGCGGCGACACTTTTTGCATGAGTGGAGTGACATTCAAGAAGATATTGAAAAAGAAATTAAGCGTCGGGAGGCGGCATTATGAGCCAGCCTATTCTTGAACTTAAAGACCTGCGTAAAAGCTTTGGCAAAACAGAGATTATTCGCGGCGTGAACTTGGCTGTGAATGCCGGTGAGCGCGTGGCCATCATTGGCCCCAACGGCGCAGGCAAATCTACGCTGTTTAACCTGATCTCTGGCCGCTTTGAGCCCACCTCGGGCGACATCTTGCTTAACGGGCAGCGTATCAACGGTAAGAAACCGTTTGAGATTAACCGCCTGGGTTTGTCGCGCAGCTTTCAAATCACCAACATTTTTCCTAAGCTGAGTGTGTTTGAAAACCTGCGCTGCGGTGTGTTGTGGAGCCTAGGTTACAAATACAGTTTTTGGAAATTTTTGGCTGACTTAGATGACGCTAATGAACGCGCAGACGAGTTGATGGAGATGATCAAGCTGGACAAAAAACGCGACATTTTGGCCATTAACCTGACCTATGCAGAGCAGCGCGCGCTAGAGATTGGCATCACCATTGCGGGCGGTGCCAGCGTGATTTTGCTCGACGAACCAACAGCGGGTATGAGCAAGTCAGAAACCAGCCGATTTATCAACCTGATCAAAAGCGTCACTGTGGGTAAAACACTGCTGACGGTGGAGCACGACATGGGTGTGGTGTTTGGCCTGGCCGACAAAATAGCCGTGGTGGTGTATGGCGAAGTGCTGGCCTACGACGTGCCCGAGGCCGTGCGTGCTAACGCCAAGGTGCAAGAGGCCTACTTAGGCTCGCATATTGCCGATGCGCAGGGAGGGCACTGAATATGACTACGCTTTTGAAAATTGAAAATCTGCACGGCTATTACGGCAAAAGCCACGTACTGCACGGTGTAAATTTTGAAGTGAATGCAGGCGAAATTGTGGCTTTGCTGGGCCGCAATGGCTCGGGCCGCAGCACCACTGCCAAGGCCATCATGGGCCTAGTGGACTGCACTGGCTCTATGCTGTGGAAAGAACAGCAAATTGCAGGTAAAAAAGCATTTGAAGTGGCCCACATGGGAATAGGCTACGTGCCAGAAAACCGCGACATATTCCCTACGTTGACCGTGCACCAAAACCTGATGCTGGGTCAAAAACGTGGTGCTAAAAATCCCCGCTGGGGTTTTGACGATATGTACAACATGTTCCCGCGTCTAAAAGAGCGCCAGCACACCGAGGCGGGAGTGATGAGCGGCGGCGAGCAGCAAATGCTAACCCTGTGCCGCACCTTGATGGGCGACCCTGACCTTATCATCATCGACGAGCCCACTGAAGGCTTGGCCCCTAAAATTGTTGAACTGGTAGCGCAGTATCTGCAAGAGCTGAAAAAGCGTGGTGTGTCAGTGCTGCTGATTGAGCAAAAACTCACCATCGCCATGGCTATTTCAGACCGCACTTTGGTGATGGGCCATGGCAGCATCGTTTTTCAAGGCACACCCGATGGCCTGCGCGCAGACACCTACATCCGCAAAGAGTGGCTAGAAGTGTAAGTTGGGTAGCATAATTGCATTGTATATGCTATGCTATTAGTAGCTGCTTGAGCAATAAATACTTGGACTACAGCCATATTTGGCTCCAAAATGCCTACGTTGTGATACTTGGGTGACAAGCCTCTGGCCTTAGTCTGCAAAATCTGCTTAAAATGATAAAAAAGAACGGTCGTACTTTTTTGTAATTTGCAGCACACTATGACAACTTGCACGCTAAGGCGCGAGGCAGTTAAGTTTTTGATTTTTAAGTTCTAACGTTTGAGAGGATAGCCATGACGGCAGAATACAAAGCCCACGGTGACGTGGCAGTGATCACCCTGAACAACCCGCCTGTCAATGGCCTAGGCTTGGCGACACGTACAGCTTTTGTTGCTGCGCTGGCCAAGGCGCAGTTAGACAGCAAAATTGTCGCCATCGTGGTGACGGGTGCTGGCAAAGCTTTCTCGGGCGGTGCAGACATTAAAGAATTTGGTTCGCCCAAGTCGTTGCAAGAGCCCAACTTGCTGAGTTTGATTTTGGCCTGCGAAAACTCGCCCAAGGTCGTTGTCGCTGCCGTGCACACCACCTGCATGGGCGGCGGGCTAGAGCTGTCATTGGGCTGCCATTACCGCGTGATGGCCCCTGGCTGTAATGTGGCGCTGCCTGAAGTCAAGCTGGGTCTTATTCCCGGTGCAGGCGGCACGCAGCGCTTGCCGCGCGTGTTGGGCGTAGAAGCTGCATTGAACATGATTGTCAGCGGCGAGCCTGTGAAAAGCGAAATGCTGGCCATGCTGCCAGGTCAAAAGCTGATCGACAAAATGGCCCAATCTGCAGAGTCGTTGATCGACGAAGCCATTGCCGTGGCGCGAGACAAAGCTGCCGCACACGCTAAAGACAAATCACCTTTGCCACTGGTGCGCAACCTGCCTTGCCGCCACCCACTGGGCGACGCGTACTTTCAGTTCGCACGCAATATGGTCAAGGGCATGAGCAAAAACTACCCAGCGCCTGCAAAGTGCGTTGACGCGGTAGAAGCAGCAACTAAAAACAAGTTTGATGCTGGCATGGCGATTGAGCGTGAGATTTTTATTAATCTGATGTGGACACCTGAGTGCCGCGCCCTGCGCCACTTGTTTATCGCAGAACGCGCGGCCAGCAAAATACCTGATGTACCTGAAGACACACCCAAGCGCGACATTAAGTCGATTGCCGTGATTGGCGCGGGCACTATGGGCGGCGGCATCAGCATGAACTTTTTGAATGCGGGTATCCCGGTCAAAATGCTGGAGATGAAGCAAGAGGCCTTGGACAAGGGCATTGGCATTATCCGTAAAAACTACGAATCACAAGTTGCCAAAGGCAAACTCAAGCAAGCGGTGTATGACCAACG
>JANOSN010000006.1:0-1951 GCA_031415895.1 Polaromonas sp.
CCAAAACACGATGGTGTATTTAAAAATATCTGGCTTGCCGTCACCGTCTGCATCCACAAACAGCTTGTCTGATGTTTCATACCCCGCGCCAAGGGAGCCGCCACCCTGGTATAGCTTGAATTTTTCGGTGCCTAATTTGAGCTTGCCACTTTGCAGCTCACCAAAGCCAAGTTTGGCCAAAATGTCTTCAATGCTGTCAAAAGAGCCAGTGACTACGGCTATTTTGGGCGCGGTGCTGCCCCCGGCGTTGTTGATGACAAATGCTACGTTGCCTTGGCTAATGACACCGTCTTGGGGTGCCGCCAAGGGGGTTTCAATTTTGAAAGTGCCTTTTACAGCGGTGAGCTTGGCGTTAGCGGGGATTTGCGCTTTGAGCGTAAAGCTGCCATCGTTGCCGCTGCAGGTGTAGGCCCAACTGGCATCGGGTAACGTGCCGCAACTGGTGGTTATAGGGGCGGCAACCTTTTGTGCGCCTGCCGCAGTGGCGGTGCCCACGCTGTTTTCCACATACACCAGCGCATTGGCAATAGGTGTCGCGCCATCGGGAGCCACCACTTTGCCGTTAATAGTTGCGGGCGTGGTAGTGGTGCCAACCGGTGTAACGGCAGTAGGTGTCGTATCACCGCCACCACCGCCACAGGCAACTAAAAAGCTGCCTATTATTAGTGGTAGCAACGTGGTGCGCAGGGCCCACGGCCGGTTTATACGATGTGTCATTGAATTTGCTCCTGGGGGTGTGTTGTAAGTGATACGTGTAACGCGATAGCAGCCCAGGCAATACAAAGTTGCACGGCAACTGTCGTAAACAAGACGAATCTGGGTAGTTTTTGCAATATAAAAATCGTTACTAAAAGTACTGAAAAGCTACCGCGTGATGCTATGCACAATTATTTTAGGTAGGGAAAGACGACGGCACCGCCCTGCTCGGCCTTGACTAAGGTGGTGTCGTTGGTGGTCTCGGTAACCCCTGCGCTGCTAATCAGGTCAGTGCGGGACTTGAGCAAAATCCCCTTGCCCTGTAAATACCAAAGTGTGGTGACTTGGCTACCTTGCGCTGTGGCTTCGGTGTTGGTGAACTTGCAGGCGGTGTAGGCCTGCGTGCCGCCTGGGTTGATGCTGTCCATGCCGATAAATTCGATGCGCTGGGTGTTGGTCTTGACGGTGCTGGTCATGCTGGGGTCAACGAATGTGGTGGTGGCGGTGAAGCTTTGGGTTACGGCTTGCCCGGCGGTCATGGTGAACAAGCGGGGGTTGGCTGGGCTGTCTTTTTTCATCAGGCCATACGGTAGCGGTGTGTTGTATTGCGTGGTGGATATAAGAGATCGGGCGCCAAAGATGGAGAGTGGAAGGTAAGCCTGAAATCCTACCAAGCTCAGCTGTTCATTGGCCAGCTGGTGGAAGAAGGTAATGTCTCTGGTGAACTTGACCTTTATTTGGATTCCTAAACCATCAACCTCGTTTAGGGTGAGGGCGTTATTAGCGTAAAAAGGGCCTGTGCCCAGACCTGCGGGGCTCAGTAGCCCGCCTTGCGTAAATATACTATCGCTGCTTTCGTTCTGGCCGGCACCCGACGACACATAGCTCACGGAGGTCACCGCGCTGATAGTGGGCGGCACGGTAGTTTGCGGGTTGGCGCATGCTGCGCTGGTGACAGTGGACACGGTTTTTGTGCCGTCAGGCACAGACACGGTAGAGCTGGGCGTGACAGGCGGCGTGGTGATGACTGTTACTGGCGCGACTGTTTCAGTGGTGCCCGTGTTGGTAGGCGTGGCTGTGGTGTTGCTGCTGGTAGTGCCGCCGCCGCCGCCACAAGCTGTGATGGCGGTGCAGGCTAGCAGCGCGCAGGACAACAAGGCATAACGCGCAAAGAATAGGCGTAGAGGGTGTAGAAAATGCATGGGTTAAGGGTTCTAGTGGTCAAATAGCCTTGTAGTTCAAGTATTTATTGCTC
>JANOSN010000007.1:0-10576 GCA_031415895.1 Polaromonas sp.
CCGTGGTTCGGGTGGCGATAGCCCTACGGCGCAGCAGGTCGCGCTCTAGAATAACGAACTTAAGCACGGACCGAAGCAAAGACATAAAAGCACTTAAACAGCGCGATTTACCAATAGAAAGTGCCGATAGTCCAAGTATTCATTGATTATACAGCTACAAAATATATAGCGCCTTCACACTTGCGCCAATACCCGCAAATGCACCTCCACACTGCGCGCTAACGCCCCCAGCGCATAGCCGCCCTCAAGACAACTAACGATGCGGCCCTTGGCGTGGCGCTGCGCTGTAGCGTAGATTTGCTGGGTTATCCATTCGTAGTCGCTCTCGACTAAACCTAGTTGGCCTAGCTCATCTTCACGGTGCGCATCAAACCCTGCGCTGATAAAAATCATCTCAGGTTTAAACGCCTCTAGGCGCGGCAACAGGTCGTGCACAAACATCTCGCGCACAGCCTCGCCTCGCGTGTAGGCGGCTACGGGTAAATTCAGCATGTTGCTGGCCGTACTAGCTGCGCCGCTAAAAGGGTACAGCGGGTGCTGAAAAATGCCCACCATTAGCGCACGCGGGTCGCTGCTCAAAATATCCTCGGTACCGTTGCCGTGGTGCACGTCAAAGTCGACCACGGCCACGCGCTTTAGGCCGTGGTGGTCTAGTGCATGCTTGGCGGCGATGGCTATGTTGTTGAAAAAACAAAAACCCATGGCCTTATCTCGGCAGGCATGGTGACCCGGCGGGCGCACGGCGCAAAAGGCGTTGTCTAGCTCGCCTGCTATCACCGCATTGGTGGCGGCTATTGCCGCCCCTGCAGCGCGCAGCGCGGCTTGCCAGGTGTAGGAGTTAATAGAAGTGTCAGGGTCAATGGGCAGGTGCGTGGGGCCACCGGCTTGCATCTCTTGCGCTAAACGTGCGCCAAGGCCTTGCAGCGACGCTATGTACATGCGCCCGTGGGCAAGTTCCAAATCTGTGGGTGACGCTAGCGGCACGTCGGGGCTTTGCAGCACATCAGCTAGGCCACTGCTGATTAGGCGATCGTTGATGGCATCCAGCCGCTCGGGGCATTCTGGGTGACCATCACCCATCTCGTGGAGGTGAAAATCGCGGTGCGTGTAATAACCAGTAGCCATAATTTGGGTTTGTTTTTAGGGTATCGTTAGCGCATGGATACTCAACAACTCAATAAGTTACTCCAAACGCTGTTAGCGCAGCTTAACACCGTCATTGTAGGCAAATCGGCGCAGGTGCAAGACTGCGTGGCTTGTTTGCTGGCAGGCGGGCATTTGCTGATCGAGGACGTACCCGGCGTGGGCAAAACCACGCTGGCCCATGCACTGTCGCGCAGCTTTGGCCTACAATTTTCGCGCGTGCAGTTTACGGCCGACCTGATGCCCAGCGATTTAAGCGGCGTGTCAATCTACGAGCGCGGTGCAAACCAAGGCCAAGGCGGGTTTCAGTTTCACCCCGGCCCTATATTTGCCCAAGTGCTGTTGGCTGACGAAATCAACCGCGCCAGCCCTAAAACACAGTCGGCGCTGCTCGAAGCGATGGAAGAAAAACAAGTAACCGTAGAAGGCGCTACACGCGCTCTGCCGTCACCGTTTTTTGTCATTGCTACGCAAAACCCGCACGACCAACTGGGCACCTACGCGCTGCCCGAGAGTCAGCTAGACAGGTTTTTAATGCGCATTTCCCTAGGCTACCCCGACCGCGCTGCTGAGCGTAGCCTGCTTGCGGGCAATGACCGGCGCGACATGGTGGACGCACTGCCTGCCGTGTTTACCCCCGATACGCTCAAACTGGCCCAAGCTGCGGTGCTTAAAGTGCACGCTGCCGACCCACTGCTGAACTATGTGCAAGACCTGATTGCCGCTACCCGCACAGGCCGATGGTTTTTGCAAGGCCTTAGCCCCCGCGCAGGCATTGCACTGGTGCGCGCTGCCAAGGCGCAGGCACTCTTGGCCGGGCGCGATTATGTAGCGCCTGATGACGTGCAAGCCATCTTGCCGCAGACTGTGGCCCACCGCATGGTACCCGTGGCAGATGCTGGGCGCGGCGCGGTAGAACAAGTGCGCGCCATGGTGCAAGCCGTGCCGCTGCCCTAGCTTTTACAACGCATAGCGAAACTATTGCATTTAATCTGTCTCTACCCTTTTATGTCCATTACCCCACCAATAGAAATGCTCCAGCTGATTCGCAGCTTAGAGGTTAGTCTGCACCAAAATGCAGTGCGCCGCGACGCAGCGCAGTTCCAAGCTTTATTGCACGACGATTTTTTGGAAATAGGCCGCTCAGGCCAAAGCTATAACAAAACGCAGATGGTCAAACACTTGACGCAGGAAAGTGCACATAATGCCGTTTGGTCGCAAGACTTTAAACTGTCTATGCCCTCCTACAGCGTGGCCTTACTCACCTACCATAGCGCTCAGATCGGCGCAGACGACCAGCTCACGCTGCACACGGTGCGCTCGTCTTTATGGCAATTGGCCGACACAGGCTGGCAGTTGTGCTTTCACCAAGGCACACCAGTGCAGGCGTTTACGCCCACCGACAACCTATCGGCTTTGCTCAAACAGCAGCAAACGCATTAAGCCATGGCTGTCGGCTGGATACGCAAACGCTTTCGCCAATGGTGGCAAAGCAGGCTGCCGCTGACCGACACCTTGGTGCTAACCCAGCGCAATGTCTACATTTTGCCCACGCGCGCAGGCTGGATGCTGGCCATCACGCTGCTGGTGCTGCTGATTGCGTCGATTAACTACCAACTCAATTTAGGCTATTTGTTAACCTTCATGCTCGCAGGCGCTGCGGTGGTGGGTATGCATGTATGCCACGGTAACCTGCGCGGCCTCACGCTGCATTTGGCCAGCCCTAGCGCCCAGTTTGCCCACACCACTGTGCAGTTTGATGTGCGCCTGTCGCACACACGGCGCACGGCCCGCCCTAGCATTGGCCTGAGCCTGCTAGACATTGAGCATTGGTCTTGGACCGATGTCCAGGCCCAAGGCAATGCCGTGGTGCATGTTGGCTTTAAACCGCAGCGCCGTGGCCTGCACCGCCTGCCAGACTTGACAGCCGAGACGCGCTTTCCACTAGGCACATTTAGGGTGTGGACGGTGTGGCGACCCAAAGCGCAAGTGCTGGTCTACCCCGCACCCGAGCCCCTGCCCCCGCCACTGCCACCGGGCGAGCCACGCGCGGGCGGCGGCGCAGCCACACAGGCGCAAAGCACGGGCGAGTTTGACGGCGTGCGCAGCTACCGACGCGGTGATGCGATGAAACTGGTGGTGTGGAAGCAAGTAGCCAAAGCCGTGGCACGCGGCAGTGACGATTTAGTAAGCCGCGACACCCAGCAAAACCAGCGCTATGAGCTGTGGCTAGACTACAGCGCCTGTGGCCACACCGATGCAGAGCATAAGCTTAGCCGCCTGACTGCTTGGGTGCTGGCAGCCGACAAGCTGGGCAGCGACTATGGCCTGCGCTTACCGGGCCGCGAGATCAAGCCTGCTGGTGGCGAAGCGCATAAGCGCCAATGCTTAGAGGCCTTGGCATTATGCTAGCCCTTAGCAAACTCAGCCACCTACCGCGCGATGCGCGTGACACGCTGTTTTTGCTAGCAGTCATAGCTTGGGTCATCATGCCGCAAGTAAGCCACCTGCCTTGGTGGTGCACGGCCTTAGCTGCAGGTGTGTTGGTGTGGCGCGGCAAGCTGGCATGGGACAGTGCGCCACTGCCCTCAGCATGGTGGCGCATGGGCCTGTTGACTATCACCATTGCAGCCACTTTGTTTACCCACAAAACCCTTCTGGGCCGCGATGCGGGGGTCACGCTGACCATTATTTTGCTGAGCCTTAAAACACTAGAACTGCGGGCACGGCGTGATGCGTTTGTGATTTTCTTTCTTGGCTTTTTTGCCATGCTCACTAACTTTTTCTTCTCTCAGTCATTGCTCACGGCTGCGGCCATGATGATCGCGTTGATGGGCTTGCTCACGGCTTTGGTCAACGCCCACATGCAGGTGGGCAAACCGCCTTTGGTGGCGTCGGCCAAAGTAGCTGGCCGCATGGTGCTGCTGGGTGCGCCCATCATGGCGGTACTGTTTATGCTGTTTCCGCGCTTGGCACCGCTGTGGGGTATCCCCAGCGACGGTATGACCGGGCGCAGCGGGCTGTCTGCCAGCATGCAGGTGGGCACCATCGCATCGCTGGCACTAGACGAATCTATTGCCATGCGCATTAAGTTTGATGGCAAGCTGCCTGCGCAGTCGGACATGTATTTTCGCGGCCCCGTGCTCAGTGTGTTTGATGGCAAAGAATGGCGGCCCAACACGGGGCAATTCAGCGCGCGCTTTGCGGTGCCTGCCAACTTGCGGCCACTGGGCAGCACCATCAGCTACCAAGTCACGCTAGAGCAAAACAATCGGCCTTGGATATTCACGCTGGATGCAGCCGCTGCACCACCCATCGTGCCCGGCCACAACGTCACCATGACGCCCAGCCTGATGTGGCTGAGCGATAAACCTGTGACCGACCTGCTGCGCTACACGGCTGTAAGCAGCGTTGATTTTCGCCACGGCCCTACCCGCACGCTAGTGGGCCTGCAAGACTATATCGAGCTGCCAGCCAGCTTTAACCCGCGCACGCTAGAGATGGCCGCGCAAATGCGGCGTGACCCGCGCTTTAGCCAAGCCGATGCCGAAACTTTAGTGCCCGAGATCATGCGCTTGCTGCGCACCGGCGGCTACCAGTACACGCTAGAGCCCGGCTTGTTTGGCCGCGAAACTGCAGATGAGTTTTGGTTTGATAAAAAACAAGGCTTTTGCGAACACATCGCCTCTAGCTTTGTTATTTTGATGCGCGCGCTCGATGTGCCCGCCCGCATCGTTACTGGCTACCAAGGCGGGCAAGTCAACCCAGTCGACGGATTTTGGACCATACGCCAAAGCGATGCCCATGCGTGGGCCGAAGTGTGGCAGCCCGGCAAGGGCTGGCTGCGCGTAGACCCCACCAGCGCCGTAGCGCCAGGACGCGTAGGTGAATTTCAGCGCTTGGCTGCCCCACAAGGCGCTGTAGCGGCTGCCTTTGGCACCATGCTAAGCCCCGGCATGCTAGCCCAGATGCGCGCCGCGTGGGAGGCCGTAAACAACGGCTGGAACCAATGGATACTGAACTACAGCCAAAGCAAACAGCTCGACCTGCTAAAAAACATCGGCTTTACCTCTCCCAGCTGGGAAGATTTAAGCTATGTGCTGATCGGCATCATCGTTACCGTCAGCTTAATCGGAGCAGCATGGACCTTGTACAGCCGTAGCCAACACGACCCGTGGCTGCGCTTACTGCACACCGCCCGCAAACGCTTGAGCGCAGCAGGCCTGCCCAGCGACGACACCACCCCCGCACGCGAGCTGGCGCGCCGCGCGCAAGAGCGCTGGGGTAGCGCAGCGCAGGCTCTGCACGACTGGTTGCTGCAACTGGAAGCACTGCGCTACGCCCCACCCACAGCACGCGCCACCACATTGGCTACGCTGCGTGCACAATGGGCACAATTGCCTGCCCTCAAAGACCTATGACCCAGCTGTAACTGACCAATGACTAAATTATGAGCCGCGCTTTATCTTTACGAACAATTGCTATATTTTTTATAGCTACCTGTGCATTAAATACTTGGACTTGGGCGCAAAAACCTGCCAAAACCACCCCTGCAGCACGTGCCCAAGCCGTAGGCGATGCCTATGCCACCCGCGAAGACGCCATGCGCTTTGCTGATGACGTAGCCGAGCGGCGCAATCTAGACCGCGAGTGGGTGCGCCAAGCCATCGGCCAGTCCAACTTTATCCCCACTGTGCAGCGCCTCATGCGGCCCGCCAGCGGCACGTTTGTAAAAAACTGGCGCGTTTACCGTAGCCGTTTTATCGACCCCGTTCGTATACAAGCCGGTGTGCGTTTTTGGCGCGCCAATGCCGACACCCTAGCCCGCGCTGAGGCCGAGTTTGGTGTACCCGCTGAGATCATCGTCGGCATCATCGGCGTAGAAACCATCTATGGCCGCGACATGGGCACTTTTCGCGTAGTAGATGCACTGGCTACGCTAGCCTTTGACTTTCCTAAAACCGAAAAGCGTGATCGCACCCAGTTTTTTAAAGATGAGCTAGAGCAAGTTTTATCACTCGCCAATCGTACCAATATCGACCCCTTAAGCCTGCGCGGCAGCTACGCAGGTGCGATGGGCTTAGGCCAGTTTATGCCCAGCAGCTGGACAAAGTACGCTATTGATTTTGACGGTGATGGCAAAGTAGACTTATTCAATAGCCAATCTGATGCGATTGGATCAGTGGCCAATTACTTTAAAAACTTCAACTGGAAGCCAGGTTTGCCTACGCATTACAGCGTGAGCTTTGACAATGCCAAGTTGGACAAAGACGCGCTCTTGGCACCCGATATCTTGCCCACGTTCAATGTTGATCGCTTTACAGCTTTAGGCGCCGTACTGCCTGGCAGTGCCCAGTCACACCCCGGCCCGCTGGCACTGGTCGAGCTGCTTAACGGCAACGACGGTGCGCCGCAATACATAGCTGGCACAGAAAACTTCTACGCCATTACCCGCTACAACTGGAGCAGCTATTACGCGATGAGCGTGATTGACCTGGGTGCTGAGGTGAAAGCTATTGTGGTACGGCCTTAATAGCTTTTCTATCACTTTTATCAATCAAAAGTGCTTGTAGTCCAAGTATTTACTACTTATACTGCTATTTAATTTATAGCATTATTGGTTTACTGAGGTTCTTTTGGACTCCCCTGTGGCAATGCATGGTGTCCCTGTTTACCTTGGACGGGCGGCGGGACATATCGCTCCCACCGCTTCACCCTGGGCGATTTAGTAGTTTTGAGTCACGCGCTCCGGTTTGGGCAAGCGAGGTCAGAGCATTCATCACTCAGACAGCTATAAATTTTGTAGCAATATCTGCAGTTTTTCTGGTGACAAAGGTTTGACCAACGTGGTGCAGCGATTGAGCTTAGCGGTGATTTGGGTGGTGAGACTGATGTGTTGGCCTGTGACCAATAAAACAGTGCCGTTGGCTGGACCGCCTGTCAGATTCAAAGCACCTTTGGCCAGTGCGATGGCTTGCCACAGGTCTGCATCTTTTAAGCCCGCGTCTAGACTCACGAAACTGTAGCTGTGCTGCGTGAGAAAGTCCTTGGCTTGGGCTAGCGTGCTAGCCTCGTCCACGTGGGTAATACGCATGGCCGCCAGCTTGGTGCGCAGGTACATGCGGGCGGGGCCGTCGGCATCGGCGATCAATGCGCGTTTGACTGCGGGTATGCCGCCCACAGCGGGCCAATTGTTAAAGGCCGCTGGCTGCGTGAAGGCGGCGTCTAGCGGGGCGGGCAAAGTGTGGCTGTGGTCGGCCAGGTCTAGGTCAAAGTCAATCTCTATATTGGTCGCCGACGTGCGATCAAAATACATGTCCATCGCAGTTAGCACATCAGGCCATCTTAACGGGCGGGTAAAGCTGCGCCAAGCCTGCGCGGGGGTAATGGCGCCCACCCAAATCAGACCCATAGTGGGGTCTTGGTGCAGGCGGGTTAGCTCTTGGTTGGCGTCGCCGCTTGCGCCGTCTACCAGTACCAACGCGGCTGGGTCCGGTGCACCGTCTATCCATGGCTCATAGCTGATACTGCGGCCCGAGTCGCGCGCTTGCGATAGGCGAAACACAGTGTTCAGCGCATGCCGCTCAATGCTGGTAAAGCCAATAACGCGGATGAAAATTCTTTGCATGGTTCGCACCATGATACGTGCAAAAGTGTGTATTTTTTCACACCTGCGCTTTCGACTCATTAGTTTTAGCTAGGCTTACGGCTACCTTGCTGCAAAGTGAAACCCAGCGTGGCTACAGCGAAGCCAGCAGTTCGTGCAGCTCAGCCGGGTGCGGGGGCTTTGACAAAAACGCATCTGCCCCAGCCAGCGTAGCGCGCATGCGATCCATCATGCCAGTGCGGCTGGTGACGATATAGATTTTCGGGGGCTTTTGGCCTTTGGTGCGGGCGTGGCGCTTGATTGACCTGCACACCTCGTAGCCGTCTAGCCCGGCCATGTTCACATCCAGCAGCACGCCGTCAAATGGGGTGCTCAGGGTGATGGCCACGGCCTCGTCACCACTGCTGGCCTCATACACGTCTACCCCCTCTAGCAGCGACAACTTAGCGCGCAAATACAGCCGGGCTGGCAGGTCATCGTCTACCACCAGCACACGTTTTCGATTGGTCAGGTCAGGCGCAGCGACCTCGCCCCAGCTCATCGCGGCAATCAGTTCATCGTAATCGGGCCTGAGGGCTTGATCTTCCCAGTCTAGGGGGCGGGTTTCTTCAAAGCCGGGCGGACGGTGCGCGTCAGCATTCGAGGGCTGCGTTATTTCAAAACTTGTAGGGGTATCCAGCCCCGCAGGTTGCGTAGCCTCATAATTTGCTGGCGACCCAGCCGAATCGGGGGACGAAGTGCTATTGAACATCTACGCGAATTGGGTGAAACTGGACATTAAGATTATTTTAGGGCCTCTACCGGGCGGCGCGCCTTCACATACGCATCAGTGGGCAAATAATCTTTGCCATCAGCGTAACGCCACTGCACCATTGTGCCTTTTGCGCCACGCAGGTCAAGCTTTCCCACATAGGCGCCCATGGTGCTTTGGTGGTCTACCGCTCTAAACTCAGCCGGGCCAAACGGTGTAGCAAATTTTAGGCCACGCATGGCTTGCACCAGCTTTTCGTTGTCGGTGCTTTTGGCTTTGTTAATGGCGGCAAAAATAGCTTGCATGGTGGCGTAGCCCACCACCGAGCCTACCTTGGGGTTTTCTTTGTAACGGCCGTAATAGCTGGCCACAAAGCTGGCGTGGGCCGGGCTGTCGATCTGGTCCCACGGGTAGCCTGTGACGATCCAGCCCTTGGGGGTTTCGTCTTTTAAAACGTCCAAGTACTCAGGCTCGCCTGACAGCAATGACACCACGGGCATTTTAGGAAACACATTGCGCTGGTTACCCTCGCGCACCAAACGGGCCAAATCTGCACCAAAAGTAACGTTAAAAATAGCATCGGGCTTGCTGGCCATGATGGCGCTGAGCGTGGTGCCGGCTTCTAGCTTGCCGTTAGCAGGCCACTGCTCGCCTACAAACTCTACATCGGGGCGCTTGGCTTTGAGCAGTTCTTTAAAGCTGGCCACGGCGCTTTGGCCGTATTCGTAGTTAGGTGCAATGGTGGCCCAGCGCTTAGCAGGCAGCTTGGCGGCCTCCTCCACCAGCATGGCCGCTTGCATATAGGTGCTGGGGCGCAGGCGAAAGGTGTAACGGTTGCCTTTGTCCCACACAATAGCGTCGGTCAGCGGCTCGCTGGCTACAAACAGGCGTTTGTTTTTAGCAGCGTGGTCGGCCAGTGCCAAGCCTACGTTGCTAAAAAATCCGCCTGCCAATACATCTACATTTTCTTTAGACGTTAGCTCTACAGCATGGCGCAGGGCTTCTTCAGGCTTGCCTGCATCGTCGCGCGCAATCACTTCTACCTTGCGGCCCAGCAAACCGCCTTTGGCGTTCACCTCTTCTACGGCAAGCTGCCAGCCTTGCCTGTATGGGGTGGTGAACTGGGCGATGGTGGAGTAGCTGTTGATCTCGCCAATTTTGATGGGGGCAGTATTAGCCTTTGTCTGGGCCTGGGCTGCCATGGTCAAAACAGACAACACAGCAGCGGTGATAACTTTCATGGGGCATCCTTTATCGCGGCCTAAAACATTAAGCCAGCCGGGACTGTAACGTAAGTTATGCCCACGCCGTTGACGGCTAGCGCATTGACCAGCAAATTGGCTAGCACCTTACCTAGCACTTTACCTAGCACTTGACCGGGTTGCGGCAGTACTTGTCTAGCTCGCGCACGGCGGCCTTGGTTTGCACGGTGTTTTTGGCTTTACTGCCCACATCAATGCTGAGTTTGGCTTCGTACTTTTTAAAAAAGTCGTCAAACAGCTCGCCGCCCAGTGTGGCGTAAGCCGTTAATGTGTCGTCTTTGGCGTTGTGCTCTAGCAGCACGGCACACAGTGGCTGGCTGGCCGGGCCGCTGAGCACTTTAGCGCCCTGCGCGGGGTCGTACTGGCTGTGGTCGGCGCAGCAGTGGATCAGGTCGTTACCCGCATTGGGGGTTTTGGCGTTCAAGGCGGCGCCTTTGCGAAAGCTGATAAAGCTTACGTCTTTGGTGGGGTAGACCAAGTGATGCGCGCAAATGGCGCTGAACGCCACAATGCTTTTGCCAGCGCCCACACCCCCCGGCCAAGCGTAGCTGTCAGCCGCCTTGGTGCTGAGCGATTGGCCTGTGACTGCTTTGCCCAAGTTGAGCAAAAACACGGGCGTAGCCTCAAACGGGTAATGAAAAACATAGTTGGTTTGTGCGGCTAACTTGCTGGCTTTGAGCGGGTCGCCCCGCTCATCGGTCAGCAGTACACGGGCGTAGGGCTTGGGCACTGCGTTGGCGGCTAGCGCGGGCATGGCGGCGTTGGCGGTTAAGCACACGGCGCTGGTAGAGCATGATTGAATAAAATTGCGGC
>JANOSN010000008.1:0-3477 GCA_031415895.1 Polaromonas sp.
GCACTAGCCGGCAGACAGAGAGCCCGCCCGCATCCATACCAAACACCGCTCCGCCCCCAGCCCCGGTACCTGCAGCTGTTCCACGTGAAACACACTCACATTCGCAGGCAAAGCCGCCAGCTCATCTGCCGGATGCTTTCCCTTCATGGCCATCCACACCCCTGCAGGCGCATCGCCCTCGGCTTGTTTCACGTGAAAACGCGTCAGTGTCACAAAATCAACCAGCGACGAGAAAGCCCGGCTGGTCACCACATCAAATGCCGGGGCTTGCATTTCTTCTACCCGCGCATGCACACCACGCAAGTTGGGCAGTTTCAGCGTTAAGGCTGTGTTTTGGATGAATGCCGACTTTTTGGCCACCGTGTCTACACAGGTCACATCTAGCTCAGGGCACATGATGGCCAGCACCGTGCCGGGCAGCCCTGCCCCGCTGCCCACGTCCAGCACCCGCGCCGCCTTGCACTGAGTGTGCTTAAGCAGCGGCGCAATTACAGCCAGAGAATCCAGCAAATGGTGCGTCAGCATCTCGGCCGGGTTGCGCACGGCGGTCAGGTTGTAGACCTTGTTCCACTTGACGATCAGGGCTTGGTAGTCCATCAGCGCTTGGATTTGTAGGGCAGTGGGTGCTAAGCCCAGTTGTTGGGCGGCGCTGGCCAGTTGTTGGGTTGGGTCAGTCATGCAGAGGGTTTCACGTGGAACATCATCGGGGCTGTCGGTATCTGGGTTGTCATTTGACTTCGGCGTCCCAGCAGTTGGCTTTTTGATCGTTAATGTGCACCCAGTGGCGGGTTTGCTGGGTGGTGAGCCCTTGGCCGCGTTTGCCTACCAGACCCCAGCCGCCGTTAGCATCATGGAACTCGGCCATGCGCCAGCCGGCACCTAGTTCGGCTGTGCAGCGGGCGTTGGCTTGCGATAGCGAGCCAATCACAAAGCCCGCCACCGGGGCGGTAGCGCCTAAAGTGCCGCCTGCCCAACCCGCATAAAAGCTAAAGCCCGCCTCAACGGATTTGTCTGCGCCCTCCGTTTTGGTGGTGTTGGCCAGGCCCGCAGACTCAGCTGTGCTGCCGTCTTTGAGCACACACAGTAACGGCAGTGTGGTACGGCAAGAGCTGTCGCCCTGATATGGGTTGCATTGGCTCTTGTTGGGGTTGCCCATGTCCAGCGGCGTGCCTGCACAGGCGCTGAACATAATGCCGCTTTTGCCCTGCAAGTCGCCATGGCCAAAGCTCAGCCCGAAACGGTCGGGGCTAGGCACTGCAGCGGTTATTGCCTCTGTTTTTTTTGCGTTGTTTTTTTCAGACCTGGCTTTTAATTCGGCAAATGATCGCTCGGCCTGAGCTTTAGCCTGCAGCTTTTCAACGACATCAATGTCACATGAAAATATGAAGCAAGAAAAAAAGGCCGACCCATTTTGGACATTTTTATTGTGCGCTGATTTGGCAAGCCAATAGGGTATATACATGAGTGCCACCAGCACGGCCACCAGCCCCCAAGTGCGCTGGGATAAAAAGCCTGTCTGGTAACGACCACCACCTGCTTTTTCTAACCTTGCGGGGCGGCTAGGCGGGTGCAAAAAATTCATTGTTAAGCCGCCTGCTTTTGCCCATCATTGGAGGCGGTTTTAGCAAAGCCTTTGAACTTGCTTTTCTTCAGGTAAATCAACAGCAGCGAGATAGTTGCTGGCGTAATGCCCGAGATGCGCGAGGCCATGCCCAGTGTTTCGGGCTGGTGCTTACCTAGTTTTTGCCGTGCCTCAATGCTGAGTGCGCCTACTTGGCTGTAGTCTAAATTAGCTGGCAAACGCATGTTTTCATAGTGCGCGGCGCGTTCTACCTCGTCTTTTTGGTTGCTGATGTAGCCCGCGTATTTGATGGCTATTTCTACCTGCTCCACCACATCGGGCGTTGTTTCACGTGAAACAGTGGGGCTGGCGAAGGGCTTAGATGTACTGCCGTCTTTGGCGGTAATCTGCAAGTCCATCAGTTTGTTGTAGTCTACATCGGGCCGGGCCAATAGGTCGGCCAGGTTGTATTCATGCTCAATAGCTTTGCCCAGCACGCGCTCGGCCTCAGCCTTGGGCAAGATATTGGGGTTGACCCAAGTAGTCTTTAGGCGCTCTGTTTCACGTGAAACAGCCTCGCGCTTAAGGTTAAATGCGGCCCAGCGCACGTCGTCTACCAAGCCCAGCGCCCGGCCCTGCTCGGTCAGGCGGGCGTCGGCATTGTCCTCGCGCAGCTGCAGGCGGTACTCGGCCCGGCTGGTAAACATGCGGTAGGGCTCGGTCACGCCCTTGGTAATCAGGTCGTCCACCAGCACGCCCAGGTAGGCCTCGTCGCGGCCGGGCAACCACATGTCGGCTGCATAAGTCACGTTGCCCGCCGCGCTTCGTGCGGCATCTCCATACCCCAGGCTGCGCGCCTGCAAGCCAGCGTTTAATCCTGCAAACAAGCCTTGGGCAGCAGCCTCTTCATAGCCGGTGGTGCCGTTGATTTGCCCGGCAAAGAACAGTCCACCAATAGCTCGGGTTTCAAAGTTGGTCTTCAGCGCGCGTGGGTCAAAATAGTCGTATTCAATGGCGTAGCCGGGGCGAATAATGTGTGCGTTTTCCAGCCCCTTGATGCTGCGAATCATGTCGTATTGCACGTCAAACGGCATGCTGGTGCTGATGCCGTTGGGGTACACCTCGTGCGTGTCTAGCCCCTCAGGCTCTAAGAATACTTGGTGGCTGTCTTTGTCGGCAAAGCGGTTAACTTTGTCTTCCACACTGGGGCAATAGCGCGGGCCTACGCCTTCAATCTTGCCGGTAAACATGGGGCTGCGGTCAAAGCCGCTGCGAATAATTTCGTGTGTGCGCGCATTGGTGTGGGTGATGTAGCACGGCAGCTGGCGCGGGTGCATGTCGGCACGGCCCATATAGCTAAACACGGGCATGGGCGTTATCGACCCATCGGTTTGCGCCATGCCCCCAGCGCTACGTGCTGGCATCCCATCCCCCGGTTGCTCTTGGCACTGGCTGTAATCAATAGTGCGGCCATCTAGCCGCGCAGGCGTGCCGGTTTTTAGGCGGCCTTGGGGCAGCTTTAGCTCTTTTAACCGGGCTGACAGGCTTACCGCTGGCGGGTCACCGGCGCGGCCAGCGGCGTAGTTGTTCAGCCCCACATGGATCTTGCCGTCTAAAAACGTGCCCGCTGTCAGCACCACGGTGCGGCTTTTAAACTTAATACCCACTTGGGTCACAGCGCCCACCACGCGCTCTACCCCGCCTACGGTTTCTACCATCAGGTCGTCCACCGCCTGCTGAAAAAGCCACAAATTAGGCTGATTTTCTAACCGCTTGCGAATGGCCGCCTTGTACAGCACCCGGTCAGCCTGCGCCCGCGTAGCGCGCACGGCCGGGCCTTTAGAGCTGTTCAAAATTCTAAATTGAATACCACCCTCATCGGTGGCAATGGCCATCGCCCCGCCCAGCGCGTCAAC
>JANOSN010000009.1:0-1453 GCA_031415895.1 Polaromonas sp.
CATCGATTTTCATGAACTCGGGCATTCACTCCAAGTCAGTATGTGGAGCGAATACACAGAGCCAGAGTCAATCGTTAACTTGGTTTCTGTAGCCGTCAACAACATTGCAAGCGGCCAAACCATGGACAATGCATTTGCTAACTCTTTGGGTTTGGGCGAAAAGCTCAACCGCCAACGTCCTACGCGCGACTTGGCTGCTATTGATTGGATGGTGACCTACCTGTTTCGCGACGGCGCAAGGATGACTGCTCAAGAAATGAGCTATCAATACCGTGGGCATGCACAGTACGTTGATATTGCAGCCTTGTTCACTTGGGACACCTTGGGTAAATTTTTTAAAGAAGAGCACGAACGCGCTATTGTTTTAGGAGTTGGCAGACGGCCGGGCTTCAAAAGCATAGATGGCTTCTCTGAGTACTATTACGGAGCTTTTCAGGGCGAAGGTATTGACAGTCGCATCTTGCGGATGTCAAAAGCAGCCGGAGCTGACTTAAGGCCTTTGTTTCACTTCTGGGGTGTTAATCCTGTTGACAACACAAGGCTTGCAGCAGCACTCCAAAAACAGGGCTCGCTCCCGTCCCGAAAAGTTTATGACCGATTAGTGCATTACAAATCGGTGATCCCAAGCGGAACAACGCCTTACTACGATAAGAATAACGCACTCGCATTTTGGAATGACAGTATTGCGCAAAAAACAAGGGATTCTGTAGACAAGCTTTTGTCTACAACGGGGTACAGCTACTTTCCTGATGGCCAGCCTCAGACGAACAACTAGTTAGGCTTTGGCGTTGATGTCGGCTATGATTTTGGCTACAAACTCATCTACGGGCATCACGCCAAGGTCTACATTGCCCCTGGCGCGCACGGCCACTGCACCAGCGGCTTTTTCTTTGTCTCCCATGACCAAGATATAAGGCGGCTTTTGCATCGAATGTTCGCGTATTTTTAAATTGATCTTTTCATTGCGCAAATCTGTAATCACTCTAAGCCCGTGACTCTTTAGTTGAGTAGCCACATTGGCCACGTAATCGGCCTGAGCGTCGGTAATGCCGCAGACCACGACCTGCACCGGCGCCAGCCAAACCGGCATTGCGCCTGCGTGCTGTTCGATCAAAATACCAATAAAACGCTCCAGGCTGCCCACAATGGCTCGGTGCAGCATGACCGGGCGCTGGCGGCTGCCGTCGGCGGCTACATATTCAGCGTCCAAACGCTCAGGCATCGAAAAGTCCACCTGCATGGTGCCGCACTGCCACTGGCGGCCCAGCGCGTCTTTCAGGGTGTATTCGATTTTGGGGCCATAAAACGCACCGTCTCCAGGCGATATTTCGTACTTGCAGCCGCTGCGCTTAAGCGACTCGATCAGCGCGTGCTCGGCTTTGTCCCAGCTTTCGTCGCTGCCAATGCGTGCCTCAGGGCGGGTGGCTATTTTGTAGATGATGTTGGTAAAGCC
>JANOSN010000010.1:0-4362 GCA_031415895.1 Polaromonas sp.
GGACTGGGTCAAGGCGCTGGATGCTAACCCTACCCCGCTACCCTTCCCAGAGCTGTATGGTGCGCTAGAGAACAAAGCAGTCGATGGTCAAGAAAACCCCATCCCCACCATTGCCGCTGCAAAAATGTTTGAAGTGCAAAAATACCTGGCCATTACCCGCCACGTGTACAACCCACAGTCAGTCATGTTTAGCAAAAAGGTGTGGGACACCTTGAACGCTGACGAGAAGAAATTGTTGCAAGACTCAGTTAACGAAGTCACCGAGTTTCAGCGCAAAGCATCACGTGATGCAGTAGCCAAAGACCTGGAAATGTTGAAGTCTAAGGGCATGCAAGTCACTGAGTTTCCACCTGCTGAAGTGGCCAAGTTTGTAGACAAAATGAAGCCAGTGATCACCAAGTATGCTACCAACGTAGGCGCAGAAACAGTCAACGACTTGTTGACTGAGCTGGCCAAGGTACGCAAGTAACTTTTGCTTGAAAGGCCTCAAGTAATTTTTAGTTTTAACGCGATTTAGTGCAGCAATTAAGCTGTACCAAATCCGTTTATTTAGAGTTACTTGCAACTCGACCCACTCTATTTAAGGGAACACTATGAACATCGTCATGCTTCACGGCATTAACCACAATATGTTTGGCAAACGCGACCCCAAGCAATACGGCACTATCTCGCTAGACGAGATCAACGCCAGCTTGGTCAAGCTGGGCAAAGAGCTGGGCGTGACAATTGCGCATTTTCAGACGAATGATGAAGGTGCTTTTGTAGGAAGAATTCACCAAGCGTTTTTTGACAAAGCTGATGCCGTGTTGATCAACGCTGGCGCATGGACACACTACAGCTACGGCATACGCGACGCGCTGGCTATCCTCACCTGCCCCATTGTCGAACTGCACATGAGCAACATCCACGCGCGCGAGGAGTTTCGCCACAAGTCAGTGTTTGCCGACATTGTCATGGGCCAAATTTGCGGCTTTGGCGAAGACAGCTATTTGCTGGCGCTGCGTGCTGCAGTTAATGCTGTACAGGTATCGAAAAAATAATTTATATGCAGATCAACGGCAACACTGAACTGATAGCCCACATCGGCTACCCCACGCACACCTTCAAGTCGCCCATGATCTACAACCCCTATTTTGCGCAAGCAGGGGTGAACACTGTGGTGGTACCCATGGGCTGCCAAGCGCAAGATTACCCCACGTTTTTGCGTAGCGTTTTTACACTGACCAACATTCGGGGTGCGTTGATCACCATGCCGCATAAGGTCACCACTGTCGGTTTGCTAGACGAGGTAACGCCCACCGTGTTAGTTACAGGCGCGTGCAACGCCGTCAAGCGCATGCCTAACGGCAAGCTGGTAGGCGATATGTTTGACGGCGCAGGCTTTGTACGCGGCGTGCTGCGCAAGGGCCTGCAACTGCGCGGTGCGCGCGTGCTGGTGGTGGGCAGCGGCGGCGTGGGCTGTGCTATTGCCGCGTCGTTAGCTGCAGAGGGTATCAGCGCGATAGCTTTGTACGACGTAAATGCACCCTCAGCCACTGCGCTGGGCGCACGCTTGCAAAAACACTACCCTGCCATTGAGGTACGCACTGGTTCTAATGACCCTGCAGGCTTTAACTTGGTAGTTAACGCCACACCCATGGGCATGAACGATGGCGACCCATTGCCTGTTGACGTAGCGCGTTTAGTCCCGCAAACTTTTGTAGGCGAAGTGGTGATGAAGACCGAGCAAACAGCGTTTTTAAAAGCAGCCCAATCGCGCGGCTGCCGTACGCAGGTGGGCGCTGACATGCTGTTTGAGCAAATACCGGCGTATTTAGAATTTTTTGGATTACCCACCACGACCGCAGACAACTTGCGCTCGATAGCACAGCTTAGTTACTAATTGCTACCCCTTGCGCAGCAGCGCCGTATTGCGCTGCGCGGCAAAACCTTGCATCATCAAGTGCAAGGAGATAAGCAAGTTATGAACAAGCTGATGAGCAAACTAATGGCCCCCGAGCCCGCCATCATCGAGCGCTGGGCTAGCAGCGGCAAGGGGCGCAGCAGCTGCGTCAACTACAACGGTATGGTATGGGCGCTGACCCCACCCATTGGCCACAACGCAGCTGTGTGCACAGCCCGCTACCACCCGGGCTTCTTGTCGAACTGATAGCCACTGCAGCGCCTAAGACTGCACAGTTACTACAAATTTGATAGCTATATGAGCAATGAATACATGGACTATGAGCATATTTTTTTAGCAAATTGCGCTTTTGAGTGTTTTTACTTGGTTGGTTTGATGATTTACGCAATCTGCTGTGTTGGGGGTACAACGCGAAGATTGCAGTGGTAGCAGAGGACGACACAAACTACACCCCGCGTGTCTTAACTACCATGGTTATGATCAACTACAGATGACTACTATCTGGCGCGCAATGTACATGGCAAGTTTTTGCAGCGATTTGTCCCGCCGCCCGTCCAAGCTAAGCAACGAACAAATGCATTGCCAATTGGCAAGTTAAACCGCCACCACAATACCAAACTGCGCCTGCATCCCATCGCTACCCTGCACAAACGGCACTGTCAATGCCGCCCGTGCATCGTTAGCCAAGCGTCGCCATAGCCCATCGCGCTCATTGCCAGGGTCGTTGGCTACATACAGCTGGGTAGTCAATACATCGCGGTTGGCCAGCTTTACTTTCATGTGGATATGCGGTGTGCGGCCTGAATACTGTGCTGGGCGCAGGGTGCGAAACCGGTAGCTGCCGTCTGCGCCCACCTGCACTTTGCCAAAACCTTGAAATGCCGGGTCTGCGCGGCCACCGTCGGCGCTGTGGTGGTAATGGCCGTCGTTATCGCACTGCCAAATCTCTACTACTGCACCAGCAACCGGTTTGCCACTTACATCGCTGACACGGCCCGTTAGCCAGGTGGCTTGGCCGCGTGTGTATTGGCTTGCGCCATTGCGTAGCAAATCAAAATCAGTGTCTTGCGGCATTTTGTCGGGGTAGAAAGGCCCCTCGGTTTGCGACGGGGTTAGGCGCTGCGCGGGTGTGCTTTGGGCGCGCACGCTGCCCCACACTGCGGCTACGCCTACGGCGGCTGCAGCCTGCCCCATGGCATGTCTGCGGGTGAATAAGTTTGGAAGTTGGGGCGCTGGCATGGTGTTTCACTCCTTACAACTTGGGCACTGATAGCCTGCTAGTGTTTAAGCCACTGACATTTCAACATAGCATTTTGACCTGCGCAATCAGCGTTGGTTCAATCACCCAAGGCAAACGCATCCATGGCCAAAAACCGGTACATTACCTCGCGGCTAATGTAGTGCGCTTTAGGGGGCGTTGTACTGCCCCAACCTGCTGCGCCGAGTGCAAAGTAAATAGTTGCAAAATGCTCGTCAGTGGGATGGGCTTGCACAGCATGTGGTGCTTGCTGGCGGTAGGCCAGCATGGCTGCCGTGTTGTTGCTGGCCACTGCGTTTTCAATCCACCGGGCAAACTCGCCTACATAGCTAGCTGCCTCGTCATGCAGCGCGGGGCGGCCCTGCATAAACTCGTGCAAGTTATGCGTCAAGCTGCCCGAGCCGATGATCAGCACGCCCTGCGCACGCAGGCTAGCCAGCGCAGCGCCCATGCCCATTAAAGACTGCGGCGTGTAATCAGCAGGTAGTGCCAGTTGTACTACCGGCACATTAGCCTCTGGAAACAAGTGCATCAGCGGCACCCAAGCGCCATGGTCAAACGGGCGCTGCGCATCTGCCTGCGCAGGTATGCCAGCGGCTTGTAGCAGCGCAATGACTTGTTGCGCCAACGCCGGATTACCCGCAGCGGGGTATTGCAGTGTGTACAGCGCAGGGTCAAACCCTCCAAAGTCATGCCAAGTAGCAGGCTGCGCGCTGGTCATCACCATCGCGGTGCGCGCCATCCAATGCGGCGACATGATGACAATACCGCTGGGCTGCTGCGCTAACCCTGTTGCCCATGCACGCAAAGCGGGTGCGGTGCTGCCGGGCTCTAGTGCAAACATGGGGGAGCCGTGGGACACGAACAGCGTGGGCTGGAGAGTGGGTTTTAAAACTGCTGACATGCTCAGTATCTAGGTATGTTTGACTACTTTACAAGTGTTAATATTTGATTGCTTGTGATGACTAATCACTATGAATTTTATAGCTTCTTGAGCAATGAATACTTGGACTACTGGCACTTTCCGTTGGTAAATTGTGCTGTTTGGGTGCTTTTTGCCTTTGCTTTACTTCTAGCTTTGTTTCGTTGTACTGGGATGCGGCCTGCTGCGCCGTAGGGCTATCGCCACCCGAACCACGGGCCCTGCGGGCAAGCATCTGCAGTGCTCGCTACGGGGGAAATTTAGGAACTCGCTGCGCTC
>JANOSN010000011.1:0-3803 GCA_031415895.1 Polaromonas sp.
CTCCCTTTTAACGCTACCATTACCGCCATGCTGCGCTTCATTGTTGTTTTACTTATTTTGGCCAATGCAGCCTATTTTGCTTGGGCCCAAGGCTACCTTGCACCTGTTGGCTTAGCGCCAGTAGCGCAAACTGAGCCAGCACGCATGCAAGCCCAGATCAAACCCGAGGCACTGCGCTTGCTTAGCAACACCGAGGCTGGGCGCATAGAAACCGCAGTCACTGCCTTGGTCAAGCCCACGGAATGTCTGCAGTCGCCGCTGCTGACCGATAGCGCAGCCAGCAGTGTGCGTGATGCGCTACAAGCCTTGCCCAATGGCAGCTGGGCGCTAGAGCCCACTGACGAGTCGGGCCGCTGGATTGTCTACTTGGGCCCCTACAACAACCCTGACACTTTGGCCAAAAAGAAAAGTGAAGTGCGCGGCTTAGGTTTGAGCTACGAGACCCCGCAGCGCGAGAGCTTGTCGCGCGGCTTATCGCTTAGCGGCCACACCAGCCAAGCCGAGGCCAACCTAGCCCTGAACACCCTGCGCCAGCGCGGTGTACGTACAGCCAAGGTGGCCCAAGAGATTGCCCCAAGCCGAGGCCAAGTGTTGCGCCTGCCTGTGGTGGACGATGCGCTGCGCGCGCAGCTTGAGCCGGTAAAAACTGCACTGGGCGCGCAAAGCCTGCGCAGCTGCAAATAGGCTGATGTTTAAGAATAAGCCGAGGCTTAAGGCTTAGCCATCTGGTTGGCAGTCCATGCGGCCAACTGGCGGGCGGCATTGTCAGCGGCTGTTGCCATGGCGCGGGCACCGCCGGCTGCGTCGGCGCTAGGGGCGATGGCGCGGGCACCGATGGCTTGTTGCGCTACTGACAGGTCACCGCGCAGCAAGGTTGCGCGCAGTTGCACCACGGCAGCGCTGGTGGTGGGCGTGTCAAACACTTGGCTAAATTCATCTAATTCGACCACTACGCGCCACGGGGCGCTGCCCTCGCTGGGGCTGAGCACGGGGCCGCGGGCCGCCAATGCATCACGCAGGCGTTGGCGCAGCAGCTGGGCGGGGGGCATGCTCCAGCGCGCTAATGTGTAGGGGCGCAGTTGCTGCACATCGGCGTAGGCCAAGCGGTACAGCATGGCGGTGCTGTCTAGTGCGGCACCTGTGGCAATGTCGGCCAACACTACTGCGGGCGGCGCTGCAGAGGGTGCTGCCAAGGTAGGTGCACCGCTGGTAAGGGCTGGGGCAGTGTCAACTGACACAGACCAAGGCAGGCCCAGGTCATACAGCGCTTTAGCCACAGGCGCTTGGGGTGTGGCACACGCTGCCAGTGTGCACAGTGCCAGCACACTGCCCATGCGTGCCACCGCGCGGCGCGGGCGTTGAGTTAAACAAATTTTCATCATAATTGGCCTGTAGTCCAAGTATTTATTGCTTATATAGCTATGAAATTAATAGTACCATGGCTTGGCTATTTTTGCACTGTGCCAGGCGCGGGGGCTGCAAAACCAGGCTCGCCTGGGCCGGGCGTGGTGTTGCCGTTGCCGTAGATCAAGCTTTGCGGGTTGTCGCTTAAGCTGTTGGCCACGTTGTTTAAAGAGCGGGCGGTTTTAGCGGTGTCGTCAGCGGCGCGGGTTAAGCGCGGCAGTGTGCTGGCGTTAAAGCTTTGCGCTGTGGCGCCAAGGGCTGCGCTGCCACTGCTTACTTGGTCAAGCACGCCGCCCTTCTCAGTCACCTTCGTGCCGAGGCTGTTAACGGCACTGGCTGCAGCACTGGCGGCGCGGGTGGTTTCTTGGGCAGTTTTATTGAGTTCACTGGCCGTGCCCTGCAACGCCGTCATGGTGTTGCGGGTGTCTTTGACCAAGGCCGGAATGTCGGTGCGCTGCGGGCCAAATTGCGCATCGGCTATGGCTTGCATGCGCTGCGACATGGCCCCTACTTTGGCCGCGCTCTCGCCCAAATCTTGCACTGCGCCAATCAGCACTTTTTGGTTGTCTTGGGATAGCAACTGGTTAACAAGCTTGGAGGTGTCCTCTACCTGCATCAACAGTTTGGTGCCTTGGTCGGACAGGCTAGAAAATAAACTGGGCCGCAGCGGTATGCGCGCGGGCTGGGAGCTGCTGGTCACCAGTGGCTCGCCAGCGGCTTTGTCCTCGTCTAGTTGCACGTAAGCTAAACCAGTCACGCCCTGAAAACCTAGCGTGGCGTAGGTAGACTTGGTCAACGGTGCGTTGCCATCAATGGCCAAGCGCACCAGCACGTTGCCTTTGACCTGCGTGTCAAATGTAATGGTCTCCACCTTGCCAACGGGTACACCGCGATAGCGCACAGCGGCTTGTGGCGACAGGCCGGTGATGGAGTCGCTGGTGCTTAGCTCGTAGATATCGCGCAACTTGGTGTCGCGCGCTAGCCAACTGGCCAGGCCCAGCAGAAGTGCGGTAACGCACAGCACAAAAGCGCCCGCAGCCAAGGCGTGCGATTTATTTTCCATACAAAGTTCTCCACTTCACAGTTTTTAGCGCTTTATCCACTGTTACTTGCCACATTGGTCAGTTCATTGTGCACTGGCGCGCCAGATTGCGCACTGCGCTGCTGTAACAACACACTGGCGCGCTGCCCGCGCTCGCCTAAAAAGAAATGCTCAATAAACGGGTGCTTAAAGGCCATCACCTCTTGCGGCGTGCCAGTAGTAATCACCTTTTGGTCAGCCAGCACGGCCACGCGGGTGGACAGCTCAAATATGGTGTCTAAATCGTGGGTGACCATCACCACCGTGAGGCCCAGCTCTTGGTGCAGGCTGCGCAATAGCGTGCAAAAGCCGTCGGCGCTGTCGGGGTCTAGGCCCGCTGTGGGCTCGTCTAGCAGCAGCAGCGGCGGGTCCATGATGAGCGCACGCGCCAGCGCTACACGCTTGATCATGCCGCCAGATAAATCAGCCGGCATTTTGCTGGCTTGCTTGGCCTCTAGCCCCACCATTTGCAGCTTGACCATAGCGGCGTCGTAGATCACCTCATCGGGCAGCGTGCCTAGCTCGCGCAGCGCAAAGGCAATGTTGTCCAGCACGGTGAAAGCTGAGAACAAAGCACCGTGCTGAAACAGCATGCCCACCTTGCTGGCCGCGCCGCGCGCGCTTAAGGTGCTGACTGGCGCGCCAGAGATGCTGATGTGGCCGCGCGTGGGGATTTCAAGCCCCAAAATTTGGCGCAAAAGTACGGTCTTGCCGGTGCCCGAGCCGCCGACCAAAGAGATAACTTCACCGCGTTGGATGGTTAAATCTAAGTCTTTGTGGATCACAAACTCGCCTGTGGGCGTGGTGAAAATTTTCCACAGCTTGGTAATCTCCACCACCGGCGGTGCAGTATTAAGTGTCATACGCCCACGTCCTTGAACACCACGGCAAATACAGCATCGACCAAAATCACCAACGTAATAGACGTGACCACCGACGCTGTAGTGCCTTGGCCCAAACTTTCGGTATTGGGCTTAACACGCAGGCCAAAGTGGCAGCCTACCAAAGCAATTAAAAAACCAAACACCACGGTTTTACCCACGGCCAGCCCTAAGTTAGCCAGTTGCACGGCAGCAGGCAGCGCATTGATAAAAAAGCGCGGCGTAATGCCCAGTGCAATGTCAGCCGCCAGCATGCCGCCCAGCAGCGCAGCCAGCGTGGTCCACACGCTGATCAGCGGCATAGCCAGCGCCAGGGCCAGCGCACGCGGCATGACTAACCTAAAGCCGTGCGGTATGCCCATCACGCGCATGGCGTCCAGCTCTTCGGTCACGCGCATCACACCAATTTGCGCGGTGATGGCCGAGCCCGAGCGCCC
>JANOSN010000012.1:0-2446 GCA_031415895.1 Polaromonas sp.
GTCAACACCGCCGACATCGGCGAAGGGCTGGAACAAATTCCGGTCAACTACGACGGCGAGCGACTGGATATTGGCTACAACGCCAGCTATCAAAACTATAGTGATAGTCTAAGCAGGTTTACCCAGCTCCATTGTCCAGTAGGTTGGATAGCGCTGGCGGTTAGTAGTAACGCAGGCCACAGCTACCTCGGTAAATACGCCGTCCATGATGGCTTCGCAATGGCCTGATTCGCTTTCTAGCCAGCTTTTCATCACCGACGCAATGCCTATTTGGCCTGCTGCGATGTTCTCGCCAAGATTGCGAAAGACGTAGCCTGTTGCCTTGACCCTGTCCCCAGGAGAGCGGCCATCAAGTGAGGCATGGGCAAAATACTCGCGCTGTGCCATGTCTTGCGAATGGCCCGCTGCCGCAGCAAATAGCTCGTTATCCCACACTACAGCCGCTACCGCTGGTACCGAAGGCTTAGCTACTTTGCCGCACATGCGCGACTGAGCCCGTGCCTCGTTGACAGCACGCAGCATGTCGGCCTGAAAATTAGGAATGTTGCAGCTGTTAGTTGCAGTAATCGGCGTGCTGTCATTATTTGCCGATGCCGCGCTGGTTGTGCTTTGACCAGTTAGAGTGGGGGCGCTGGTAATGACGGTGCTGGTGCCACTGTTGGGTGAGGTGCCGGGTGTTGTGCCAGACGAGCCGACGTCACCACCGCCGCCGCAGCCAGCAATCACTAAAGCAGAACTTACCAACAAGTAGCTAAAAATTTTCATAAGCTAAGACGCAATAGTTAATCTATATATCAGTTTAGCAGCGATATACCCAGCGTTACTGCGGCTAGCTACAGTTAGCCATACACCTTACTTGTTTGATTCAGTGCAAGTTGATGTTAATTTGATGCTGTTATTGCTAACAATTGACCCCGCTGTACCGCAAGTGACAACCCTATAGCGCTCTTAGCGTCTCTGGCGTGACAATGGAGCTAATTTAGTCACCCATACGACTGCCCATGGACGAACCTATTCTTACTATTGACGAACGCGAAGCGATCAACTCAGGTCGCTGGTTTTCAACTTTATCCCCCAGCCTGCGGCACGACATTCTGCGATGCACCTACGTCAAACGTTACAAAGATGCCGAACTTATCTGCGCGCGTGGCGACACGGCCGACGAGTGGATAGCCTGTGCACGCGGCGCACTGCGCGTGTCCAGCACGTCGGTGTCGGGCAAGCTGGTCACCCTCACCTATGTCGAGCCGGGCATTTGGATGGGTGATGTCAGCATGTTTGACGGCGACCGGCGCACGCATGATGTGTACGCGCATGGCGACACGTCTATCGTGTGCGTAGCACGGGCAGATTTTCGCAAAATTTTAGCCTCGCATGTTGAATTGTATGAAGCGCTGATGCGCCTGCAAGCACGCCGTATTCGCCTGTTGTTTGGCCTGGTAGAAGACCTAAACACCCTGCCACTGCGCGCGCGCCTGGCCAAACAGCTGGTGCACCTAGTGCGCAGCTACGGCGTGCCCAGCTTGAGCAAAAACGAAGAAGTGCGCATTGGCCTGCACTTGGCGCAAGAAGAGCTAGCCCAACTGCTAGGAGCATCGCGCCAGCGCGTGAACCAAGAGCTTAAATCTATGGAACGCGATGGCATTATTCGCGTCGAACCGGGCGGCTTGGTGGTGTGCAACCGCGAAGCGCTGAAAAAGATTGGCGAAGCAGATGAATAACCTTAAAAGTCGCACCCCGAGCGAAGCGCGAGTTACCGCATGAGCGAGTTTGACCATTTTGTGGGCACCCGCGCTGTGGGCGACAAGCACGCCTTTGACACCGCTGCCCTGACTGCTTGGCTAGACAAAAACCTACCCGGCTTTGCAGGCCCGTTAACGGTAGAAATGTTCAAAGGCGGGCAGTCTAACCCCACCTACAAACTTATTACGCCCAGCCAAAGCTACGTCATGCGCGCTAAGCCCGGCCCCGTGGCCAAGCTGCTGCCCTCGGCCCATGCGATAGAGCGCGAATTTGCCGTGATGCATGGCCTGCATGGCACCCAGGTGCCCGTGGCGCAAATGCACTGCCTGTGCGAAGACGAGTCCGTCATTGGCCGCGCCTTCTACATCATGGAGTTTGTAGCAGGTCGCGTGCTGTGGGACCAAGCCCTGCCCGGCATGACCACCACGCAGCGCGGCGAAATTTATAACGAAATGAACCGCGTGCAAGCCGCCTTGCACAGCGTTAAATTTGCTGAGCGTGGCCTAGCCAGCTATGGCAAACCCGGCAACTACTTTGAACGCCAAATTGGCCGCTGGAGCAAGCAATACCAAGCCAGCATCACCACACCCATACCAGAGATGGACAAACTGATCGAATGGTTGCCTGCCCACATACCTGCTACTGCGCGAGACGAAAAACAAGTCAGCATCGTGCATGGCGACTACCGCATGGACAACCTCAT
>JANOSN010000013.1:0-1737 GCA_031415895.1 Polaromonas sp.
GCCGGGTTCGCCAAGGTGAGGACGGGTGTTTTTACTTTCACCTGTCCAAAAAATAGTCCACCACACATTGTCGTTAAGCGGGTATTTAGCAATCAAAGCGTCAATGATGACACGTGCAGCTTTATAGTCTCCTGCCAGAACCTTGTCTTCAGCTTCCAGCAATTTAGTGAGAATTTCCACGTACATCGGTGGAAAGCTGTCCTTTGCGCCATATCGGTCCCAAAATATTGCTAAAGCAGCCTCAGTTTTGGTTGAAGCAGCAGCAGGAGCAGGAGCAGGAGCAGGAGCAGTGCCGGATGCTGATGAGGAAGGTGCAGGCGCTGGCGTATTGTTCGACACCACGCTAGTGCCACCGCTACCGCCACCGCCGCAACTGAGTAAGCTGGTGACTAAAACAGCAGTAGATGCACTTTTTAAAGCGCGAGGAATCAACCTACATCCCACATCAGAAGTCTTTAGCATTTCAATGTCTTTCTACGAGTAATTTGGTAAACGTACAACTTGACGAATTGTTAATTCATAGTCGTTTTTTACTACTCATATATCTTAAGACATTGCTGGCTATAGCAGGTAACGCCTTGTTATCGCGGGTTTGCTCTTGTGTGGATGCTTGACTGCTGTGCAGTCGGTAGAGTTTGAATTACATGGGTAGCCCAGAAAATTTTGGGCTTTGGGTGTCTGGATTTACCCGTGTTGCAAGGCAAGTTTTCCCAGGCTTCGGTGCTGTCCTACCATTGATGGTGGGCGATGCAAGTTTCGAACTTGCGACCCCTGCAGTGTGAATGCAGTGCTCTACCCCTGAGCTAATCGCCCGAAGCCACAAATTATACCTCGGAACAATGTGGATTGACTAGCTGCTGTCAGTTAGCAAAGCACTCAAGCTGCGGGTGCAGGCAGGGCTAGCTGCGCTTGTTGCGCTACGCGAACGCAGTCTTTAATATGCTGTTCACCTAAGTAGCGAATGGCGGCGTAGCCTACTACCGCCGACACAGCCTGCCCAGCTAGAGGTACAAATTTAGCAGCTTGCGCGGCAGTCAGGCGCACACCGATGACTTTAGCGGCCTTGAGCACCAGGTCTTTGGTGATGAATTTGCCCACTAGTACCGTGCCAGTTAGAGCAATGGCTTTTTGTACCTTCTCGCGATTACTAGGGTCTAGGCGGTCAAGTTGCTCGGCGCTCAGCCCAAACTCTGCGTTGATCTGCGGTATCAGGCGCGAGAGCAGGGCCGCATCCACCGCCCAGTCTAGGCCAGGCACGGGTATGGCGCTGGCAAAGCCCGCAACCAGGGCGCGCTTGTTGAGCATTTTGCGTGAACGCGCAATGGCTGCCAAATAAGCGGGGTTGCCCCCTGCCATATCGTTGGCTGCGTCAGACATACCGCGCGCTTAAGTCAATGTCAAAAACAGGTTTTAGGCCGCAGGGCCAGAGCCGTCAGAGCTGCCAGCTGTTTTGCTTTTAACAAAACCGTAGATGACTAGCAAAACAATAGCGCCTACCACTGAAGCAATAAACCCTGCAGCGGCACCTTGCTTATACCAGCCCATCGATTGACCGACAAAGTTAGCTAGGAAAGAGCCGCCCACACCCAAAACCGCAGTCATGATCCAGCCCAACTTATCGTCGCCGGGTTTCACCGCACGTGCAATCAAGCCAGCGATTAAGCCAATAAAAATAGTGCCTAAAATTGAAAACATTCTTTTCTCCAAACAGTTTTTAAAAACGATAGATCACTGCGG
>JANOSN010000014.1:0-1030 GCA_031415895.1 Polaromonas sp.
GTGAAATTGCGCGGGTGTTACCCGGCAAGGATGCCGCTGTGTCGCCTGCAGCCAGTGCGCAGCTGCAGGAGCGTAATCAAAAGCTGTGGCAGCAGCTGTGGGCTGACAGTGCAGCCAGTGGCATCCATGGGCCTTTTGACCGCGACGCGTTTTATGATTAGTTTGGATTCGAATATTTTTTTGTATGGCTTTGACCAGCGTGATGCGGCGTTTAAATACCGCGAAAAATTCTGGTTGGCCTCGCGCACTGAGATGGTTTGCATACATGACCTTTCAAGGGTGATGATGTGATTGTAGAACAATATGAAGAACATTCGTTTTGATGCGCCTAACCTAAGCGTTAACGACTACAAAGGACTATTAAAGTGCGCTCTAAACCACGCCAATCCTCCCGGCTGTTGCCCTCAGACAACAAAAAAACGTTTTTTATGGGCTTTTAGGGTGATTTCCTTTGCGCCACCCCCCTAGCTCTGGTTCAATAGATACAACTTCCCGAAAACGGGGGTTGGCCCGGGACTCCGGCGAAATGCAAAGCAGGCAACTGCAGCGCAAATTGTCGTACCGGAGCCCTATGTTTAACCTTGGAGAAATCTCAATGAAAAAATCCCTAGTTGCATTGGCCGCTCTGGCCGCAACGACTGCATTTGCACAGTCTTCTGTTACTTTGTACGGCGTTGCTGACGTATGGCTTGGTTCTGCCAAAGGCATTTACGTAGGCCCTGCTGCGGTTGGCCCAGCTCCGATCGGCCAGTTCTTGTTGAACTCCGGCGGCCTGTCTGGTTCACGTTTCGGCCTGCGCGGTAGCGAAGATCTAGGCGGTGGCTTGAAGGCCAACTTCCAGATCGAAAACGGCTTCAACATCGACAGCGGTTCTGCTGCTCAAGGCGGCCTGTTGTTCGGTCGTCAAGCTTTCGTTGGCGTGAGCGGTGGTTTCGGTGAAGTTCGTTTCGGTCGCCAATACTCTGCATATGACGATGCTCGTGGCGCATTAGACACCTTCGGTCATACCTCTTTCTCGTCTACCGTAGCT
>JANOSN010000015.1:0-1546 GCA_031415895.1 Polaromonas sp.
CTCTCAGGCAGCATGGCAGGGCCTGCGCTGAAGTTAAATACGCGATTGGGGTTAGAGCTCATTGGCAAAATTCTTCCACAAAACTAACAAAAAAAGCCCTGAATTCACTAGAACTCAGGGCTTATATCTGGCGGAGAAGGCGGGATTCGAACCCGCGGAAAGTTTTACCCTTCGCACGCTTTCCAGGCGTGTGACTTAAACCACTCATCCACCTCTCCTAGCGGTTTATATTGTAGCTTAGGCGTTGCTGGCATTTGGGGTTAAACGCATTGGTGTGGAGAGGGTTGCCATAAAATAAAGCATGCAAGCTATTATTTTAGGATCGAACGGGCTGTTAGGCCAAGCCGTTATTGCTCAAGCAGCTATGCAAGTGATAGCAACCACACATGCCCAGCTAGATGTTGGCGACCATGCTGCCACTGCAGCTTTTATTGCACAGCACCGCCCAGCTTTAGTAGTTAATTGCACCGCCTACAGCGCAGTAGACGCGGCAGAGCATGAATCAGATCGTGCCGCAGCGCTTAATCACCACGCCGTAGCCCATCTGGTGCAAGCCTGTGATGCGGTGGGTGCCAGTTTGGTACATTTTTCGACTGATTTTGTCTTTGACGGGCTGCAGCGTAACGCCGCTTTGCAACCAATGCCTGCCAACCGGCCTTATTTTGAAGAAGATCATGCCCAGCCGCTGTGTGTTTATGGTGCGACCAAACTGGCTGGTGAGCAGGCTGTGCTGGTTAGCAGCGGCGCGCACTATGTGTTCAGGGTGAGCTGGTTGTATGGTCTTGATGGCAAAAATTTCTTCAGCCAAGTAAGCCAGTGGTTGCAGCAAGACCGGGTGCTGCGCGTTGTGGACGATCAAGTGTCGGTGCCAAATGATGTGAACAGCGTAGCCAAGGCGTTTGCGCAGTGGTGTAATTTGTGGACCGGGCTAGGGCCAAGCGGGGCGCAGTTTTTGCAAAAGCACCGAGGGCTGTACCACTTAGTAGGCCGCGATGTGATGAGCCGTTACACCTTCGCTCAGCGGGCAGCCGCACAACTGGGGCCCTTGGCAATAGCCCGATTAGAGCCCGTCTGCGCAAGTGCCTTCGCTGCACCTGCGCGCAGGCCTATGTACAGCGCCATGTCAGCGGCTAAGTTTGAGCACATGTTTGGTATCGTTGTGCGATAGTTGCTACTAAATTAATAGCTAATTAATCAATGAATACTTGGACTACAACCGTTCTTGGCATCCAAAATCAATAAAAACAGACGATTGACTGCTTTGAACTCAAATTGCAAGCAAGCACTACAAGGGACGAACCGCCAGCAGCAGCCGGCAGTCACACAAAAAGGTTAGAATAGAAGGCTAACTTGTATACAAGTCCAACTAATTTTTCATTGGGAAAACATCCACCATGGCAACCGAACGCACCCTGTCTATTATCAAGCCTGACGCAGTCGCTAAAAACGTAATTGGTCAGATTTACGCACGATTTGAAGGCGCTGGCCTGAAAGTTATCGCTGCCAAAATGACCCACCTGTCACAAGGCGAGGCCGAGGCTTTCTA
>JANOSN010000016.1:0-4141 GCA_031415895.1 Polaromonas sp.
CAGCAGCATCAGTTTGCGCAGGCGAGCGTTCTCCAGCGACAGTTGCTCCACCTGAGCCGCCCGCTGGGCTTGCAACGCCAGCTTTTTACGCGCTTCTTCTTCAGAGCTTTGTGCGCCTTGTAGCGACCCAAAATAAGTGCCCACTTGCTGTGCCAGCAAAGCCGGTTGCATCGCTACCCATTGCAATGGGTACAGCAAGCCGGCGATAGCGAACCTAGCGGGATGAACGATCTTAAAGCGTGTGTCGGCCACCATCAAAAACAGCGCCAGCGCGCTAAAGATCATCAGCTTAGAAAGCGCAGAGGTGCCTTGTTTGAAAAAGGGCGGGGGTGAGCGGTCGAGGGTGCCTAAAGGCACGGTGGCTCCTAGCGACTAAGTTATTCCGATGTGAAGATCGAGCCCAAGCGCTCCATGCGCTCCAGCGCAATACCACAGCCGCGCACCACACAGGTCAGCGGGTCTTCGGCCACCAGTACGGGCAGGCCAGTTTCTTCTGCTAACAAACGGTCTAGGTCACGCAGTAGCGCGCCGCCGCCCGTCAGCATCATGCCGCGCTCGGCAATATCAGCACCCAGCTCAGGCGGGGTTTGCTCCAGCGCGTTTTTGTCGGCGGACACGATGTTGTTCAGCGGGTCGGTCAGTGCCTCGAGAATTTCGTTGCTAGAAATCGTGAAGCTGCGTGGCACGCCCTCAGACAGGTTGCGGCCTTTGACTTCCATCTCTTTGACTTCAGAGCCTGGGAAGGCCGAGCCAATTTGCTTTTTAATCGCCTCAGCTGTGGGCTCGCCAATCAGCATGCCGTAGTTACGGCGAATGTAGTTGATGATGGCCTCGTCAAACTTGTCACCACCCACGCGCACCGAGCCTTTGTAGACCATGCCGCCCAGCGATATCACGCCCACCTCGGTGGTGCCGCCACCAATGTCAACCACCATCGAGCCAGAGGCTTCTGACACAGGCAAGCCTGCACCAATGGCCGCTGCCATCGGCTCTTCGATCAAATACACCTCTGAGGCACCAGCGCCCAAGGCGCTTTCACGGATCGCGCGGCGCTCAACTTGGGTAGAGCCGCAAGGCACACAAATGATGATGCGCGGGCTGGGCCTAAAAATGCCGCGCGGATGCACCATTTTGATAAATTGCTTGAGCATTTGCTCAGTCACAGTAAAGTCGGCAATCACGCCGTCTTTCATGGGGCGAATGGCTTCGATGTTGCCGGGCACTTTGCCCAACATGGCTTTGGCTTCTTTGCCAACGGCTTGGATAGTTTTTTTGCCTTGGGGGCCGCCCTCGTGGCGAATGGCCACCACCGACGGTTCGTCCAAAACAATACCCTTGTCGCGCACGAAGATCAAGGTGTTGGCTGTCCCTAAGTCAATGGCTAAATCGGTGGAAAAGTACCGACGGAAAGCTGAAAACATCTTCTAATCCTCTCCAGCATGGTGCGCACTTCGGCGCCAACATCGCTGCACTACAACTTTAAATTATCGAAAACCCGTTTTTTCGGCGCAAATAGGCCTGTTTAAAGGCTAATAACACTAAAGGCAGGATAATACCGCATCCCCTGTGGTTAACTGGGTGCAGCTCAGCGTTTTTGCTCTTATTTTTGATGCAGACACACAGGCTTACAAAAGCTTTTGAGCTACCCCAGCTGCAATGCAGGCTGTTTCTATACTGCCGACCCGACACACGATAACCATTAAAACCAGTTATGTCACTCAATTCACACGACATCGACCGTATCGCCAACTTGGCTCGCTTGGCACTAGCGCCTGATCAAGCCCAACGCATGCAAGGTCAAATTAATGATTTTTTTAACATTGTGGAGCAAATGCGTGCCGTTGACACCACAGGTATTGAGCCTTTGGCCCATCCTGTGGCAGCCATTCAAGACATAACGCTGCGCCTGCGCGACGATGTTGCCAGCGAGCCTAACCAACGCGAGGCCAACCAGCGCAGTGCGCCTGCAGTAGAGCGCGGGCTGTTTTTGGTTCCTAAAGTGATTGAATAAGCCGCCATGACCGAGATCTACAATTTAGGCGTTGCAGCCTTGGCCAAACAACTGGCCAGCAAAAAAGTATCTTCCGTTGAAGCCACACAGCACTATTTAGCCCGCATGCAGCAACATGCTGGCTTGGGCGCATTTTTAGCTACAGATGAGACTGTGAGCTTGGCCCAAGCACGCGCTGCAGACGCACGCATAGCCGCTGGCGAGCAGGCGCCGTTGCTGGGCGTGCCCATTGCGCACAAAGACATTTTTGTGACCACTGACTTTGCCACCACGGCTGGCTCGAAGATGTTGAAAGACTATCGCTCACCTTTCAATAGCACTATAGTTAATAAAATCATGGACTGTGGGGCTATTACGTTAGGAAAGCTCAACTGCGACGAGTTTGCCATGGGTTCGAGTAACGAAAACTCAGCGTATGGCAAAGTGCACAACCCTTGGGACACCACGCGCGTTCCGGGTGGCTCCTCGGGCGGCAGCGCTGCCGCTGTGGCCGCGGGCCTGTGCGCTGCGGCCACCGGCACCGACACGGGCGGCTCCATTCGCCAACCCGCTGCGTTTTGCGGCATCACTGGCATCAAGCCAACGTATGGCCGCGCCTCACGCTACGGCATGGTGGCCTTTGCGTCTAGCCTAGACCAGGCCGGGCCCATGGCACGCAGCGCTGAGGACTGCGCATTGCTGCTCACCGCCATCTGCGGCCCTGACCTAGACCGCGACTCCACCTCGCTGGACGTGCCCGCCGAGGACTATTCGCGATCTTTAAACGATAGCATCGCGGGCCTGCGTATTGGCATTCCCAAAGAGTTTTTCGGCGACGGCCTGAGCGCCGATGTGCGCGCAGCCGTGGACGCAGCACTCAAAGAATATGAAAAACTTGGCGCAAAGCTGGTGCCGATTAGCTTGCCGCGCACTGAGCTATCCATCCCGGTCTACTACATCATTGCACCTGCTGAGGCCAGCTCTAATCTGAGCCGGTTTGACGGTGTGAAGTTTGGTCACCGCGCGGCACACTATGGCGACTTGACCGACATGTACAAAAAGACCCGTGCCGAGGGTTTTGGTGACGAGGTCAAACGCCGCATCATGATTGGTGCCTATGTTTTGTCGCACGGCTACTACGACGCGTATTACCTGCAAGCGCAGAAAATTCGCCGCATGATTGCGGATGATTTTCAACAAGCCTTTAAGCTGTGCGACGTGATCGCTGGCCCAGTGGCACCCACGGTAGCGTGGAAGATTGGCGAGAAATCTGACGACCCGGTGGCCAACTATTTGGCCGATATTTTTACACTGCCAGCGTCACTGGCCGGCTTGCCCGGCATGAGCGTGCCGGTAGGTTTTGGCGCGCACAACATGCCCGTGGGCATGCAGCTGATTGGCAACTATTTTTCAGAAGCAAAACTGCTCAATATGTCGCACTGTTTGCAGCAAGCGACTGATTTTCATTTACGCGCACCTGTAGCCTTCATGGAGGGTATTTAACATGAACGCCTCTATTCAAACCGTTGTACAAACCACTGAACCAACAGCCTCGGCCACCGACTTTAAAGACGATCGTCAGGTTGATTTGTCTCTCTTGGTGCGTGGCTATGAAGTCGTTATCGGCTTTGAAACCCATTCCCAGCTGTCTACGCAAAGCAAGATTTTCAGCCGCGCGTCTACCGCTTTTGGCGCTGAGCCCAATACCCAAGCTTGCGCGGTTGACTTGGCCTTGCCTGGCACGCTACCGGTGATGAATAAAGGCGCGGTTGAGCGCGCCATCCAATTTGGCCTGGCCATTGGGGCACGCATCGCCCCGCGCAGCATTTTTGCGCGTAAAAACTACTTTTATCCTGACTTACCCAAGGGCTACCAGATCAGCCAGTTTGAGATTCCGGTGGTGCAGGGCGGTTCGGTTGAGTTTTTCTTGGGTGATACTAAAAAATCAGTGCGACTAGTGCGCGCCCACCTCGAAGAAGATGCTGGCAAATCGCTGCACGAAGACAAGACATTAGGAGCGTCCATCGGAGATGGCCGGGGCCAGAGCGGCATTGACCTGAACCGCGCTGGCACGCCGCTACTAGAAATCGTCACCGAACCCGACATGCGCAGCAGCGCCGAGGCCGTGGCCTATGCCAAAGAGCTGCACAA
>JANOSN010000017.1:0-2389 GCA_031415895.1 Polaromonas sp.
GTTCGGCGGGGGCCCCCCCGTGTCCTTGCACACCCCCCGCGCCGGGGCGTACACAATACTGGTGCATTGGTTCATCCCGAAAAGCTTTACGCTGTTTCTGCAAACAACTCACGCCCAATCAGCATTCGCCGAATTTCACTGGTACCTGCACCAATTTCATACAGCTTGGCATCGCGCCACAAGCGGCCCAGCGGGTAGTCGTTGATGTAACCATTGCCACCAAAAATCTGAATGCCCTCGCCCGCCATCCAGGTGGCTTTTTCGGCGCACCAAAGAATAACGCTGGCGCAGTCTTTGCGCACTTGGCGTACGTGCTCTAGGCCCAGAATGTCGAGGTTTTTGCCTACGGTGTAGCAAAACGCACGTCCTGCCTGCAACACTGTGTACATGTCGGCCACTTTGCCTTGGATGAGTTGAAACTCGCCAATGCTTTGGCCAAATTGCTTGCGGTCGTGCGTGTAAGGGATGACGTTATCCATCACCGATTGCATGATGCCGATAGGCCCGGCGGCCAGCACGGCGCGCTCGTAATCTAGGCCGCTCATCAGCACCTTCGCGCCGCCGTTGAGGCCACCCAGTATGTTTTGCGCTGGCACTTCCACATTGTTAAACACCATCTCGCCGGTGTGGCTGCCGCGCATGCCCAGCTTGTCTAGTTTTTGCGCTGTGCTAAAGCCTTTCATGCCTTTTTCGACGATGAATGCCGTTACACCGCGTGCGCCAAGCTCTGGCTCGGTCTTGGCGTACACCACCATGGTGTCAGCATCTGGCCCGTTGGTGATCCACATCTTGATGCCGTTGAGCAGGTAGTAGCCGCCTTTATCTTCAGCTTTTAGTTTCATGCTGATAACATCGCTGCCCGCGCCCGGCTCGCTCATGGCCAGCGCGCCTACGTGTTCGCCGTTGATCAATTTGGGTAAGTATTTTTTACGCTGATCTTCGCTGCCATTGCGTTTGAGCTGGTTGACACACAAGTTGCTGTGCGCGCCATAGCTCAGACCCACGCTGGCCGATGCGCGCGATATTTCTTCCATGGCTATCATATGGGCCAAATAGCCCATGCCCGCGCCGCCGTATTCTTCGCCCACGGTAATGCCCAGCACGCCCAGGTCGCCCATCTTGCGCCACAAGTCCATGGGGAACTGGTCGCTATGGTCGATCTCTTGCGCACGCGGCGCGATCTCGGCTTGTGCAAAATCGCGCACGGCATCGCGCAGTGCGTCAATGTCTTCGCCTAATTGAAAATTCAAACCGGGTAGGTTGTTCATATTTTTCTCCTTTGTGGGGCATTATTTACAAGTTGCATCAATAGGTTTTAGCCACGGCAATCATGGTGGCTTGCATCAGGCCGCACAGTTTGCGGGTGCCGTCCTTGACGTCAAAAATTTCAGCATTGGTAATGGTGAGCGTGCGGCCTGCTTTTTGTACTTTACCTACACACACTACTTCGTCGCCTACGGCAGCTGATACAAAGTTAATTTTGTATTCCACTGTGGTCACTTCCATGCCTTCGGGGCACACTGTGAGCGCGGCATACCCGCAGCAAATGTCGGCCAAGGTGCCCAGCGCGCCACCATGAAAGCTGCCTTGCTGTTGGGTGACTTTGTCGCTTTTGGGTAATGCAAACTCTACCTCGCCAGCAGCTACGCGCACCAGGCGCGCGCCCAGATGTTGCATCATGCCTTGGCGTTTGAAGCTGTCGTTGACTCTGTCAAATAAGGCCGTGGTCATTTAGCCGCCTTTTTATCAGTCTTGCTTTCACTTTTGGCCAGCAACGCCTTAGCCTCTTTTTCATGCACTTTGACTTCGTCCAAGTTAGCCACCAGCTCGGCCATTTGGCCTTCTAGTTCGGCGCGGTGCTCGCTCAAAATAATCAAAAATTTCTTGAGTTGCGGCACGGTGTCGCGCGGGCTGTCGTACATGTCGATGATGTCTTTGGCCTCGGTCAGCGACAAGCCAAGTCGCTTGGCGCGCAATGTGAGTTTGAGCCGCGTGCGGTCGCGCGTGGTGTACACGCGGTTGCGCCCAGCGGGTCCACTTCGCTCAGGGGACAACAGGCCCATGTCCTCATAAAAACGCATGGCGCGTGTGGTCAAATCAAACTCTTTGGCCAAATCACTGATGCTGTAAGTGGTGCCCATAATTTCCTTATGCGTTGTGGTGTCCTTCAACGCCCAAACCGAGGTGACAGCCCATGTTGCAGACGCCACCTACAATAGTTTTACCAAGTTGACGTTTACGTAAACGTCAACTACCAGATTATGTACGAAAACCACCCTTTCTTGACGGCCCCACCGCATGAACTCGCTTGAACACGAACTAACCTACACGCTGGGCGACGCCATGCCCGCTGCAGGCGAAACCATGGATGTGGCCGAAGGGGTGAAAT
>JANOSN010000018.1:0-3552 GCA_031415895.1 Polaromonas sp.
CGAACGAATGCGGGTTGCGCGCATCTTTGCCAGCTGATACTACCACCTGCAAATCAGCGGACACATCGGGCGGCAAACGCAGCTTGCGCTGCACCTGCTTAGAAAGCCCCGCTAACGACAGCCCACCGCGCACCAAAAAAACCAAATCCTCACTAAACCGTGCTGAGCCATGCGCCAAATGCAGCGAAGTGCCACCCTGAAACGCCAAATCCCCCGGCTCCCAACGCCGAGAATCCATCAACGCCGCCAGCGTAGCTGTTTGCAGCAAGGCCCGCAGAAGCTGCGCCTGCTGAGGCGGAAGAGTGCGTTTTTTAGTTGGCATAATATACTAAGTTAATATATTAAATTGTACATTAAATGCATATATTATTTGTCCTGAACCAGTCGTTTAAGTTGGGTTTGGAGCAGCTGGCGGAGAAGCTGTAGAACCTTATGCTATAAATTACATAGCTGTCTGAGCAATAAATGCTTGGACTACTGGCATATTTGATGGGTAAAAGCCTGCTCAGAGCGATTTGAGCAGGCTTTTTTTGTGCACCAGCAGTATGGTTCAAAATAGCGAGTTCAAAAAAGGCAGAATATGTACAGCCCTATTCGAGATGGAATCGAGAAAACAGCTCGGTCCGTACGCTATACGCAGTCAACGCCGCCCAGTCATTTAGCTGGCTTGGTGCATTGTTTTTGGGAGCTTAAAACTGACAGCGTGCTACCAGAAGATTTTCTTTTTCATGCTTTGCCAGATGCGTGTGTGAATATCTTGTTTAACCAGTTAGACACCAACATTGCAGGGGTCACGGCCCTGCGAACCACTTTTGAGGTGCTTAATCTTGGCAGGGCGTTTCACTATGTTGGCATTGAATTTTTGCCAGGTGTCTGGCAGGGCAATCGCGAGGAAATTGTCGACACTTATGTTGGTACCCCCTACTCGGGGCATTTGCCCCTGATCGACACAAGCCGCAAACTTGCCCCCTTGGACTTCTTAGCCAAGCAAGCAGTCTTGTGCGAGCTGGTGCAATGGTGCATTAATGAAGAGTTAGTCACCGCCAATCATGTGACACAGAAAATTCTGGCAAACATGGATGCTGTGCACACAGTGGCTGACATGGCAGCCGTAGCGGGTATGTCGGCTCGTCAACTGCAACGAACGCTCAAACAAACAACGGGATTTTCACCACACGATCTACTTAAAGTTTTGCGCTTGCAGCAGTCATTCAGGCAGCATTATCTGGATTCATACGCCGATCAATCGCACTATATCCATTCCTTTCGAAAAATCACAGGCTACACCCCCGCGAAATACGCCGACAAGTTTGATGTCTGATTTATACAATACGCATTGCACGCTACTGCCTAAACTGCACAAAGGTTAACAAGTTCGTTAACTCTTATGCAAATGAAGGAGCTGTAAATGGCAAAAACCAATGCAATCGGATGGTTTGATATCTATGTCGATGATATGAAACGGGCTGTCATGTTTTATGAAAGCGTGCTGCAGCAAAAACTAGAGCAAATAGGCGATCCTACGGGCGAAACACAGATGATGGGTTTCCCCGGCGACATGAGCTCATACGGCGCGTCGGGTGCTTTGGTAAAGGCAGCCCACTCCAAGCCTGGCGTGGGTGGGACCATGGTGTATTTCAGCGTAGAAGACTGCTCAGTTGAAGAGTCACGCATTGTTGCCGCAGGCGGCAAAGTAGTCAGGCCCAAGTTTTCAATTGGACCATTTGGTTGGGTGACGCTGTGCATGGACACAGAAGGCAATATCTTAGGTTTCAACTCCATGAAATAAACTTTCAACTTAGCTTGATGATGGGCAGTGCCGTGCAAAAAGTGGCACTTCAATGGTCTACGATAATGCATCGAACCCAACTGCCTAAACCATGCCCGCTAAGCCTGTCGACTTGAATGCCCTGCGCCGCTACGCCGTAGCGCGCACGCTGTTTGCACCCACCACATTACCAAGTGCTATTAAACGCTTAGGCTTTGTGCAGGCTGACCCCATCCGCGCGCCTGCCAGAGCGCAAGACCTGACTTTGCGGCACCGGGTAAAGGGCTACCGTGCAGGAGATTTAGAGCGGCGCTATGCAGCCCTGGGCATAGAGGAAGATTTTTTTGTGAACTACGGCTTTTTGCCGCGCACAACGCAGGCGCTGATGCATCCGCGCACGCCGCGTGTAGCGTGGCCTGCAGCCAAGGCGCTGCAGGCCCAGGCGGTGCTGGCGTATGTGCAGGCGCGCAGTCATGGCGGCAATGGGGTGCACCCGCGTGAGGTGGATGCGCACTTTGCACATGGCCGGGCGGCTAATTGGTTTGGTGGTACATCTAGCGTTAGTACGCAGCTGCTAGACGGCATGCATTACCGGGGCATGCTGCGCATTGCAGGGCGCGTGAGCGGCGTGCGCACATACGCTGCGGTGGCAGTGGCGGCTCAATTGGGTGGTGATCAGCAGCTTGCATCAACACAGGTAAACGACACACAGGTAAACGAAACACAGGTAAACGACAAACAGTTAAACCCCGCGCAGGCAATAGACGCTTTGATTGACGTGATAGTGCAGAAATACGCACCACTGCCCGAGGCATCGCTGCGCCAGTTGCTAGGCCTTTTGCGTGGAGGTGTGCCGCAGTGGGACGCGCTGCGCCCAGCCGCTTTTGCGCGTGCTAAGCAGCGCCTAGCCAGTGCGGTGGTGGACGGCGTAACCTGGTATTGGCCGCAGGGCGAATCGCCCATGTCAACACGTCACGCGCCTGCTGACACGGTGCGCCTGCTAGCTCCGTTTGACCCCGCAGTGTGGGATCGCCGCCGCTTTGAGCTGCTGTGGGGCTGGGCCTACCGTTTTGAGGCCTACACCCCAGCGCCCAAGCGCGTGCGCGGCTACTACGCGCTGCCGCTGCTGTGGCGTGACCAAGTGATAGGCTGGGGCAATATCGCTATGGCCGATGGCAAACTGTCTGCAGACCTTGGCTACATAGCAGGCAAGCCGCCGCGCGACGCCGCGTTTAAGCGCGCGTTGGCGGATGAGCTAGAGCGTATGACAACCTTTATGCTATAAATTAAATAGCTGTCTGAGCAATAAATACTTGGACTACAGCACTAAAACCTTGCTAAAGTACCTGCACAAAGCCAGATTGATAGGGTAGTCCAATGCCTTGGGTGCGCTAAAGTTACCCAGGCTAAGCAAGATGCCTGTTAGCCCCGTTTAAATTCGCAGTTGGGACTGCAGCCCTTGGCTTTGCGGCCATCTAGCGTTTTGCAAACCAGTAGATACTTAGCCTGATGCCAGAGTTTTTACCCCACGCCGTCGCCCGTCTTCGTGCAGCCCGCCTAGCCCGCAGTACCAGGCCGTTTCTCGCGCGGGGTGGCCCGCATGGCCAGCGGTGTGCGGGCTGTCGACTGGTACTTAGCCACTGCATTTGCGCACTGCGCAGCACTGTGCCAACACACTGCGGCGTGTGTTTGCTAATGGCCGACACTGAGCCGCTCAAACCCAGCAACACTGGTTGGCTGATTGCCGATGTGGTGGCCGACACAGCGGCTTTTGGCTGGGCGCG
>JANOSN010000019.1:0-1911 GCA_031415895.1 Polaromonas sp.
ATCTGAACGACGAGCCTCACTAAACTCTCGCCCGTCGGCGTGCTCTCGTCGCACGCAAGGATTCCGATTGTCGCTGAAGCCGCAAGCGGCGTGGAGAATTTTTCCAAAACATCGCTTGCACGACGCGGGGCCGAGGGATTAAATGCCGCCCGTCGAGGTCAGGCTTCGTGCGTGCACAGGCTGTGCGCAATGTACAAATCAGTGGGAAAGTTGCTGCGCTCTGATACAACGATGTTTTTAGGGGTATTTATGCTTGTAGTCCCAGTATTTATTGACTCTTTAGCTATCATTAATGCAGCATGCATGACTTTGAAAATATTCACTGAGGTGCTGTCAGTGGCCAGCACTTCACCTGCGCGCGCACCTATCAGCTGCGCAATTTTGTCACCCGTGTGCTGCGCTAAATCCATCCAGTGTGCCGCGTTCCAGCTGCGAATCAAGCCCACGCCCCACTCCTGGGTAATCACGTTGGCCACATGCTGCGCCGTAGCGCGCGGCAGCACACCCAGCGAATTGCCATCCAGGTAAATCAAACCGTGCGGAATGCTAAACCCATCGCGCAAGCTGCGCAGCGGGTCAGCAGCGTCTAGGGCTTGGCAGTGGGCGAGGGTGGTGGCGAGAGTAGTGGCGAGAGTGGTGGCGAGAGTGGTGGTTGATAAGGTCATGTTTTGGCGCTGTGTGGCAATGATGTGAACTTATCATTTTTCAAAAAACTATGGTGTCGGTTAATACCGACAGCCCTTAAAAAAATGCACGATGCCGATAAGGCTGGTTACAAAGTGCCTGCACATTCATAAGTGTATGTTCTTGGCAACAAGAGTGGCCTTTTTATGCACCTTGGTAGCCCTCAATGCACCCTTTACATTTTTTGTGAAGAGGCTGGACGAAGGATAATTAAAATACAAAGGTTAACATTTAAATCTTTTTTGTTGCAAATACTATGTCCAAAATCTCTTCTTCATTCAAATTCAGCGCAACGCTTATTGCTTTGTGTGCACTAGCAGCTTGTGGAGGCGGTGGCGGTGACTCACCTGCTGCAACCACACCCGCCGGTGGATCCGGTGCTGGCACCTCATCTTCAGCCACTCCTTTTACAAGGGCAGATGCTGAGGCTATCGCTGGCATTGGCTTTATTACTTCAGAGCTGATAACGCTGCAAGCTCAGCTTGAGCAGCCTGCTTTAGCTTTTTTCGCACAAGGTTTTTTGAGTACTAACGCTGTGGTGGGCAGCTCCGGCCCCACTACTGTCAGCTGTGCAAGCAGCGCAGGTTTGGGCGGCGGCACCTTGTCAGCTACCGTGACCAAAAGCGGTACGTACGCTGGCTTGAAAACCAATGACAAGATCGATGTCACATATAACAACTGTAATTTCGGTAGTGGCATTGTGCAAAATGGCCGTTTAGCCATCACTGCGCAAGCTGACTATGCCAACTTGGGTGCTCTGGGCGCAGGCTTTAAATTCAACTACCAATTGAGCAGCACTAACTACCAAGTAGCCCTTACTACAGGACGCTTTGTTTCTAACGGCGTACAAAATGTGCAGTTCGATTCCACCGTGAGTGCCAACTACCCCAAGCTCAATAGCTCGGTTATTAGCGCTTACAGCTACAAGGGCTTCAATCCAGCATCGGCAACTACTTCTAGCTTAGAGTACAGCCTCAACACAGGCGTCGCGTTAAGCAGCCAATTGACCTCTGCCGGCGCCAACTATTCATCTACTGTCGACGGCTCTGTGGGTTTGACGGTTGCATCTAACTCTGTTGCGCTGGCCTATAACACCCCTACGCCTATTACTGGTGCAGTTGTCTCGGGTCGCTTCATCCCAGCTGCTGGTGTACTTCGTGTTAAAGAGACTACCGCTAACTTACAAACAGAAAGCACCGTGCAAGGCGCTATGGTTCAAGTCAAAGC
>JANOSN010000020.1:0-17366 GCA_031415895.1 Polaromonas sp.
TAGCCCGTCTACTAACGGTACACCCCCCCCCGGCACTACGCCACCTGATACGGGTAGTGTGACACCACCGCCCCCACCCGTTGAGGTGATGGTTCCTGCCGCCCCCAACTTCAATAATTTCCCAAAGGCTTCAACAGATGAAGAAGCGGCGCGTTTCCTGCTGCAAAGTCAGTTGGACACTAGCGATGCTGAAATTGCTGCGGTTAAAAGTGGCACCTATGCCTACTACTTGCAACAACAGTTTGCCAAACCCGTGGGGCTTACGGGCTGGCAATGGCTTGAAAACCGTGGATATGGTGCTGCACCCACGACATTTAACTACTTTTTTAATACCTACCCTGCAGACTTCATGTTGTGGAGTCAGCTATTTACTTCGCCCGATGGCATGCGTAAACGTATGGCGCTCGCGTTGTCAGAGTTTTTTGTAGCCTCTTTGCAATCTGCAGAATTTACTTGGCGCAGCCATGGTTTCGCCCAATATTGGGACTTGCTGAACGCCAACGCCTTCGGTAATTTTAGAAAATTATTAGAAGACGTTACCTTAAGCCCAGCAATGGGTTACTACCTCAATACCAAAGGCAATCAAAAAGAGGACAACAAAGGCCGAGTGCCTGACGAAAATTACTCTCGCGAAGTAATGCAGTTGTTCACCATAGGTTTGTATAAGTTAAATCCGGACGGTACTGAGCAAACGGATAGCAGTGGAAAGAAGCTGGAAAGCTACACGCAAGATGATGTGACCAATTTAGCCCGCGTTTTCACCGGCTACGATTTTGATACCTCTGACGGTGTGAAGGTCCAGGTACTTCGTCAAGACGGAAGCCCTGAGACGTATACCGTTGAGAGCAAGGCTTTTACCCAAAAGCCGATGGCGTTAAATGCAGCAAGGCATTCTAATTTAGAGGCTAAATTTCTAGGCGCTACTGTGCCAGCCAATACACCTGGTGTAGCGGCGTTGAAGACTGCTTTAGACGCCTTGTTCCAGCATCCTAACGTAGCTCCGTTTTTTGCTAAACAAATGATTCAACGCTTGGTGACGAGTAATCCTAGCAAAGAATATGTTGCGCGTGTAGCTGCGGCGTTTAACAATAATGGAGCTGGTGTGCGCGGCGATTTGCAAGCTGTGTGGGTCGCTATTTTTCTAGATGACGAAGCGCGCAGTGCAACTTCGTTAGCCAGTTCAACCTTTGGCAAATTGCGCGAGCCTATGCTGCGTTTCATTCAATGGGGGCGCAGCTTCGGTCTGACGTCGCAAGGTAACTCTTGGAAGATATTCGATACTACAGACGCTGCAAACCAACTAGGCCAAAGTCCGTTGCGTTCACCATCAGTATTTAACTTTTTTAGACCTGGTTTCATACCGCCTGGCACCGATTTAGCCAAAACACAAACTCCTGCCCCGGAGTTTCAACTGGTCAACGAAACTACGGTAGGCGGCTACCTTAACTTTTTGCAAGACCGCATTCGCTACGGCTTATACACAGGAAATGTGAATGTTCCGCAGCTAACCAATGGTGAAGCGTACACCTCAACAATTGCTGCCACTTACACCAAAGAGTTGGCGTTGGTTGCTGATGCAACGGGTTTAGTCAACCGTTTGAATTTAGTGATGTGTGCTGGGCAAATGTCCGCAGCCACCAAAGCTACGATTGTCAGCGCGATAAGTCAAAAAGCTCTGCCGCCTGCAACGGCCAAACCAGAAGATATTCAAAACGCAAAGCTTGACCGTGTAGCGGGCGCGGTACTGCTCACCATGGCTTGCCCAGAGTATTTGGTACAAAAATAAAGCCCACGCAAATTAAAAGAGATACACCATGCATTTGATATATCCACAGTCCTCTAGCCGCCGCGCTTTTTTACGTCGATCTGCCCAATTGGCATTTACCGGTGCAGCCTTGCCCACTGCACTTAACTTAGCCGCCATGGGTGATGCTGCTGCACAAGTAGCCCCAGACGGCAGTTATAAAGCACTGGTTTGCATCTTCTTATACGGCGGCAATGATTACGCCAATACGGTCGTAACATATGACAACTCCAGCTACGACTTGTACAGTACTCTTCGTGGCGGTGGTGCAGGGCAGACAGCTGGTGGCATAGCTTTGGCCAAGGCAGCGTTAACACCTACTCTGCTTAACCCCACTAACGCTTTGGCTGAGAGTCGGCAGTTCGCCTTGCATCCTAATATGCAGGGCCTAGCAGGCCTGTTTAATGGGGGTCAGGCCGCTGTGCAGTTGAATGTTGGCCCCTTGGTGGTGCCCATGGACAAAACCCAATACCAGAGCACTAACCGCACGCAGTTTCCTTTGCCCCCCAAACTGTTTTCGCACAATGATCAGCAATCCATCTGGCAGTCATCATCTCCCGAGGGTTCTACGATAGGCTGGGGCGGCAATCTTGGGGACTTGATTGTCAATGCGGGCAGCAACACCAACTCTTTATTTACCTGTATTTCCGTCACAGGTAATACAGTATTTTTAGCGGGTGATGAAGCTCTGCCTTACCAAGTAAGCTCTGGTGGTGCTGTGAAAATTAAAAGTGCTACCAGTGATTACTACGGATCTTCTGCGCTCAAAGGTGCCATGTCTCAGTTGGTACAAGAAGCACGCAGCCATGTGTTGGAGAACGAATACACCAAGATCACCAAGCGTGCGATTGGTGCCGAGGGCACCATCACCAGCGGCATTTCGGCGGGTACAGCAGTCGGCACAGGGGCAGAATTTGCACCGATAAATGGCGCCTTAAAAACGACGATTGATGCAGTCGACCGAGGTAATAACTCTTTAGCCGCACAACTGAAAATGGTGGCGCGTTTGATTGCGGCACGTTCTAGCCTAGGTACGAAACGGCAGGTATTTTTTGTGTCGCTTGGCGGCTTTGACTTGCACGATAACTTATTAACCGGCCATGTGTTAAATATGGCACGAGTGAGCCAGGCAATGACAGGTTTCTACGAAACCACCAAATTGCTAGGTGTTGACAAAGACGTTACGACGTTTACTGCATCAGATTTTGGTAGAACTATGACATCGAATGGCGACGGCTCTGACCATGGCTGGGGCAATCACCATTTTGTGGTGGGTGGCGCAGTAAAAGGCAAAGCTTTCTATGGTTATGCGCCACCAGTGGGTACTGCCGCTGCCACCACGCCAGCCGACCGTGTTAAACATGCATGGGAAGTGGGGCAAGGCCGCTTGCTGCCTACCACGGCAGTTGATCAATATGCCAGCACATTGGCCACTTGGTTCGGCGTACCTGCAGCGGACTTGCCCAAGATTTTGCCAAATGTGGGCAATTTCTTAGATAAAACTGCGCCTAGCGGCATTGTGTACCCTGCTAACTTAGGTTTTATGCTTTGATAGTACTTGCTATAAATTAAATAGCTAACTAGTTAATAAATACTTGGACTATGAGCACATTTCGTTCGTAAATAATGATTTTAAGACTCTACAAGACACATACCTTGCATAGTACTAGCACGTGGCGTTTACCTGTCGCGTGCGACGTTGTACCAGATGCCATCACGTATCATTGACCTCAACTAAATAGGTGCTGTTGCGATCGTGGTGTTTACGTCTGTTGTGTTTTGGGTAGTGATAGCTGTGCTGGTATTTTGGGCCTTGGGGGCTTACAACCGGCTAGTAGGCTTGCGTGCGCAGGTGTTGCACACTCTGCAAGGGGTGGCGGTGCAATGGCAGTCTAATGCGCAGGCGCTGCGCCATGCGCTGTCAGAGCTGTCACACAGCCCCGAGACAGACTCGGCCTGGGCCAGTTTAGGCGACGAGGCTGCCAGCTGGCGACCGTTGGCAGTGGCTACCAAGCAGTTTCAAGCTTGCATTGCCGGTGTGTTGGCCAGGCCCGGTTTGTTACCTGCAGTGGACGATATGGCTTCGATCAGTGCGGCACATGAGGTGATGCAAGCCGCGTGGCAGCGGCTCAATAGCGAACACGATGATCTGGTCGGTTCGCCCGTACCGCAAACCTTGGCTGTGCAATGGCAGCACCATGGCGTGCTGGCAACTGAAAAATTACGGGATTACCATAACGCGGCACACATTTACAACGCTGCAATCAAGCAATTTCCGGCCCAGATGCTGGCATGGATTTTCTCGTTCCATACGGCTCAGGCTTTGTAATGTGCATAATACAAGTGCAAGCTGCGCTGGTAAGTTTTATCCGCTGTAGCCACCTGTCAAAACAATACTTTTTCGTCGGAGACGTGTATGAAATACCTTGTACCAAGCGTGTTATCTGCGCTGGCAATGCTAGCAAGCGCACCGGCTAGCGCCCAAGATGCGCAACAGCTCAATATCAAAGCGTTGGCTGCTACGTGCGCTAATTGCCATGGGACGAACGGCAATTCAGTGCAAGGCTCGGCCGTGGTCACCTTAGCTGGCGTGCCAAAAGACTACATCATTGCGCAAATGCAAGCCTTTAAAAGCGGTGCGCGCCCGGCCACCATCATGCACCAGCTAAGCAAGGGCTACAGCGACGCACAGATCGAACAAGTAGCTGCTTACTTCGCAGCACAAAAGAAATAAGGAGCACGTTATGACACTTCAACGCAGAAGCTTCCTCCAATCATCCGCCGCCATCAGCTTGTTGGGCCTAGGCGCTTGCGCCACTACGGCCAGCATTCCTACCAAGGCCAAAGTCGTCGTCATCGGCGGTGGCTATGGCGGTGCTACCGCAGCCAAATATGTGCGCTTGTTGTCAGACTACAAAATCGATGTGGTGTTGATTGAGCCTAACGATTCGTTTGTGTCTTGCCCCATCTCTAACCTTGTGGTGGGTGGCAGCAAACAAATGAGCGATATCACCACCCAGTACACCGGCCTGTCTAAAAATCATGGTGTGACCGTGGTCAAAGACTTTGCTACCGACATTGATGCCACTAGAAAAGTGGTGACCTTAGCCAGAGGCGGCACCATCGCCTATGACAAACTGGTGGTATCACCTGGGGTTGATTTATTGCTAGGCAGCATTGAAGGCCTGCGCGAAGCCAGCGACGCTGGCCAAATTCTGCAAGCCTGGAAAGCAGGCGCAGAAACCATGGCTTTGCGTAAGCAGCTCGAATCCATGCCCGATGGCGGCGTATTTGCCATCACCATCCCTGTAGCCCCCTACCGCTGCCCACCCGGCCCCTATGAGCGCGCCTGCCAAGCGGCCTTTTACTTTAAAAACTTCAAGCCTAAAAGCAAGGTGCTCATTTTGGACGGTAACCCTGATGTGACCTCCAAAGGCCCATTGTTTAAAAAGGTCTGGGCCGAGCAGTACAAAGACATGATTGAATACCGTGGTGACCACAAAGTGACCGCCGTTGATGCTAAAACCGGCACTATCAAGTTTGAAGTTCAAGACGACGTGAAAGCCAGTGTGCTTAACGTACTGCCCGCCATGCGCGCAGGCCGCATTGCTGTGCAAGCTGGGTTGAACAACCAAGCCAATAACCGCTGGTGTGGCGTGAACTACCAAACCTTTGAATCGACTGCGGCTAAAGACGTGTTCGTATTGGGCGACAGCATCCAAATTGCCCCCGGCATGCCCAAAAGCGGCCACATGGCCAACAGCCACGCTAAAGTGGCAGCAGCCGCTATCGTCGCGCAGATGTCAGGCTGGGAGATCAACCCTGCTCCGATGCTGACCAACACCTGCTACAGCTTTATCGACAACAAAAACGTCGTGCACGTGGCTAGCGTGCATGAGTACGTGGCCGCTGAGAAAACCTTTAAAACCGTTGCAGGCTCAGGCGGCGTATCGTCGATAGATCTCAAATCAGATGTGACTCAGTTAGAAGGTGTTTACGCCATGAACTGGGCGCAAAACATTTGGGCTGACACGCTGGGGTAGAGCGTATTTCAGCGCCTTCTCCAGCTGTACCGCGCAGCCGCTTACCACTGCCAGCAAGTTCTAGCGCACCACAACGTAGTGCGCTTCAGGGCCCCGCTGGCAGTGTGCCTTTGTGGCGACAACTTAATGCTGTCGCTACTGTTTTAATAGCTGTCCGATCAGGGAAATCTTGGACTACAGCCCAATTAGGCATTGAAAATGCGTTGCGACCGGGCGTGCAAGCCTTGTCCTTTGCTGTGCTGCGCCACTACGGCACTGCACAGGTCTTGCGCGGCCTGCTAGCCCCGCGCACCCCCAGCCCGGCCGCCGATGCGTTGCTGTGCAGCGTATTGGCACTGGCCGTGGCGTCTAGTCACAGCCACAACGATGACGGTGACGACGACGCTGCACCTGCTGCCGGCAGCGTGCACTATGAAGCCCACACCTTGGTCAACCAAGCGGTCGAGGCTGCTAAGCGCGGGGCCGCCACACGGGCACAGGCCAGCTTTATCAATGCCTGTTTGCGCAGATTTTTGCGCGAGCGTGATGTGCTGCTAAGCACTGCGTTAAAACAACCCGTTGCGCAGTGGAACCACCCAGCCTGGTGGCTGCAGCGCCTGCAACGCGACTACCCAGACCAATGGCAAAGTATCTTGCAAGCCAGCACCCACGCTGCTCCAATGACTTTGCGCGTCAATACCAGTGTCACCACAGTAGAGGCTTTTGCGCAGGCACTGGCACAATTGAAATTACCCGCACGCGCGGTGGCATATAGCGGCCTAGAGCTGGCCCACAGCACCTATGTGCCCGCACTGCCGGGGTATGCGCAAGGCTGGTTCTCAGTGCAAGACGCAGCAGCGCAGTTGGCCGCGCCCATGGTGTTAGACGCTTTAGCCAAAGCCCAACCTGCGCAAGACACGCCTGTATCTATAAGTGTAAATGCTGTCCCACGCGCATGGCGCGTGCTAGACGCCTGCGCAGCCCCGGGCGGCAAAACAGCCCATTTGCTAGAGTACGCCGCCACCCGTGGCTGGTCCATTGAGGTGACCGCTTTAGACATTGACCCAGAGCGCTGCCTGCGTATCAGCGAGAACCTCAGTCGTTTGCAACTGCAAGCCCATATCGTCGCCGCAGATGCCGCACAGCCCTCCAGTTGGTGGGACGGCCAGCCGTTTGACGCGATTTTGCTAGATGCCCCATGCTCAGCCTCAGGCATAGTGCGCCGCCACCCTGATATCCGCTGGTTGCGCCGCGAAAGCGACATTGCACAGCTCCAATCCCTGCAATACAAGCTGCTTAAAGCCTTGTGGCCCCTGCTGCGGCCCGGTGGCGCTTTGGTGTACTGCACCTGCTCGGTTTTCAAGGCAGAGGGCCACGATCAGATACAAACGTTTGTTGCGCACAACAAAGATGCGCTATTACAACCCTCCGTAGGCCATTTATTACCCCAAAGCCCACCTAGCGCCAAAGCCATGCAGGACAATCATTTGGGTGGACATGACGGTTTTTATTACGCTGTACTGGTTAAGGCTACTGCGCCAGCGCAGTAGTGCAGCCTTTGCACGCCTGTGCTGCTCGTGGGGCTTGGTAATTAGTGCGTTGTTTTTGGCACCGCTGGGCACCTCAGCCTACGCCCAAGGTACTAACGCCGCCATCACGTCGATCCGTGTAGAGCGCAGCGACGAGGGGTTTTATTTAAGTGCCACATTACAGTTTGAGCTACCTTTGGCGGTGGAGGAGGCCCTACTGAAAGGCGTGCCCATCACTTTTGTTAGCGAAGTGCAGGTGTATCGTGACCGTTGGTATTGGTATGACAAGCGCATCACCACCGCCACGCGCACTGTGCGCTTGGCCTATCAGCCACTGACACGGCGCTGGCGCTTAGGCGTTGCCAGCGGCACCGTGGCCAGTGCCGCCACTGGCATCTCGTTGACCCAGCAATACGACAGCTTAAGTGAGGCACTGGCCACTGTGCGCCGTGTAGCTCGATGGAAAATTGCCGACGCTACCGATTTAGATGCCGAAGGGCGCTTTAATGTGGAATACGGCTTTAAGCTTGATTTAGCGCAACTGCCCAGACCCTTACAAATCGGCGTGACGGGCCAAAGCGACTGGAACATTAACGTACAGCAAAACCTGCGACCTGAGCCAGCTGAAGCCCGTTGATGGATGCTAAGACACCTAGCTGCCTATACCGAACACTATGAGCACCTCTGCCTCGCCCACACCCGCACCCAGCACTGTACGCAGTGCGCGCAGTCTGTCGTGGGCGCTGGGCATTGGCGCGGCGGCCATGGCGGCCATGGCACTGGTGTTGATGTTTTTACTTACGCAGGCTACCAACAACCAAGCCTTGTACGAAGAAAACTACGCTCGACTATTTTTATTAAACGTCATCATCGCCTGCGCGTTGCTGGTCGTCATACTTTGGATTGTGTGGCGCTTGCTGTGGCGGCTGCGCCGTGGCAAATTCGGCAGCCGCTTACTCATCAAGTTAGCGGCTATTTTTGCCTTGGTAGGCTTTGCGCCGGGCGCGTTGATTTATATCGTGTCGTATCAGTTTGTGGCGCGGTCCATTGAGAGCTGGTTTGATGTCAAAGTGGAAGGCGCGCTGGATGCAGGTTTGAATTTAGGCCGCACTTCGCTAGATACGCTGTCTAACGAGTTAAGCGCCAAAACCCGTGTAGCAGCAGAGCAGCTAGGCCAAGCCAGTGACGCAAGTGCAGCCGTGGCGCTAGAGCGCTTGCGTGAGCAACTAGCTGCTAGCGACGTGGTGTTGTGGAGTGCCAGTGGTCAGGTGATTGCCAGTGCAGGCGATTCACGTTTTAGTTTGCAACCCGATAAGCCTACCACCGCCCAATTTAGGCAGGCGCGCAGCCAGCGCGTGATCACACAAATTGATGGATTAGAAGATGCCGTAGGCATCAGTACGACCCCTAGCAATAATGCCAAAATGCGCGCCTTAGCTGTGGTGGGCCCTACTAGTATTGGCCTGACCGCAGAGCAGCGCTATTTGCAAGTGGTGCAAGCCCTGCCTCCCACTCTGGTGGCCAACGCATTGGCCGTACAAACCGCTTATAAAGAATACCAAGAGCGCGCCCTTGCGCGCAGCGGGCTACGCAAAATGTACATTGGTACCTTAACACTAAGCTTATTTTTAGCTGTGTTCGGTGCTGTGCTGTTAGCAGTGTTAATGGGCAACCAAATTGTGCGTCCGCTGCTCGTTTTGGCCGACGGTGTAGCGCGTGTGGCAGCGGGTGATTTGGCCCCCAAAGCTGCCTTGCAAACACGTGACGAACTGGGCGGACTAACGCGTTCATTTGCCGACATGACCCAGCAATTGCTAGATGCACGCAGCCAGGTACAGCGCAGTATGGAGGCGGTAGACGCCTCACGTGATAACTTGCAAACTATTTTGGACAATCTGACTGCGGGTGTGATGGTGTTAGACGAGCAAGGCTATATTTTGTCCTCCAATCCAGGTGCCACCCGCGTGCTGCGTGCGCCAATGGCTGCCTTTGAGGGCAAGCCACTTCACAGCGTGCCAGGGTTGGGTGTTTTTGCGGATGGTATTGCACAGCAGTTCGACACATTCTTAGGCGACAAAAGCTCTCACGACTTAGACCATTGGCAGCACTCGTTTGAGCTGGGCTATCACAGTAATACCAAAGAATCTTTGCAGCCAAGCCCTTTGCACAATGACCCTGCCATCAGCATCATTGCACGCGGTGCACAACTGCCGCAAGGGCGCAGGCTACTTGTTTTTGACGACGTGTCTGACATGGTGTCGGCCCAGCGTGCGCAAGCGTGGGGCGAGGTAGCACGTAGGCTGGCGCATGAAATCAAAAATCCATTAACACCGATCCAGCTATCTGCAGAGCGCCTAGAGATGAAGCTGCACGACAAATTGTCGGCAACGGATGGTGCGTTGTTGACCAAATCGGTCAAGACGATTGTTGACCAAGTAGACGCTATGAAGCGACTGGTTAACGAGTTTAGAGACTATGCCCGTTTGCCCAGTGCAGAACTCAAGCCCTTAGACCTCAATGCGTTGGTAACGGACGTGCTGCAGCTGTATGACCCCGATGCCAGCGAGGTGCCTGTCGTGAGTCAACTGGCTAGCGACTGCCCAATGATTTTGGGTGATGCACAGCAACTGCGGCAGGTGATTCACAACCTGCTGCAAAACGCACAAGATGCAAGTGCTTCCAAGCAGCCCAGCATATTTGCAGCAGATACTAGCCCTGATGCAATAGCCATTCAGGGTGGCGTGACCATCAGCACCCAATTTAGCGCAGACAGTAAACGGGTGAGATTGGTCGTGCGTGACAGTGGTGCAGGCTTTGCTCCGCATATTTTGCAGCGTGCATTCGAGCCTTATGTCACCACCAAAGTTAAAGGCACAGGACTTGGTCTTGCGGTAGTCAAAAAAATTGCTGATGAGCACGGCGCACGCATTGATTTGTCTAACCGCTATGCCCCCACTAATCCGCAGGCTAGCTCTGCGGATACGGACGCAGGGGAAAACGATAAAAAAATCCTTTTAGGCGCACAGGTAATAGTGTCCTTTGCTGTGGTTTAATACACACAGTCGCTAATCTGCAACATCAGAGACTGGCGTAGGCGTGAATCACTAATACCTAGACACGGATAACAGTCAGTATGGCAAATATTTTGGTGGTAGACGACGAGCTGGGCATTCGTGACCTGCTGATCGAAATTCTCAACGACGAAGGGCATAACGTTGAGTCAGCAGAAAACGCTGGGCAGGCACGACAAGCGCGTCAACGTTACACGCCAGATTTGGTGTTGTTAGATATTTGGATGCCCGATACCGATGGCGTAACACTGCTCAAAGAATGGGCTGCTTCAGGTCTGTTAGGCATGCCTGTAATCATGATGAGCGGTCATGCCACGATTGATACGGCAGTGGAGGCAACCAAGATCGGAGCCCACTCTTTTCTAGAAAAACCCATCACCTTGCAAAAACTGCTTAAAGCAGTGAACGACGGTTTGGCTAAAGGCGGGCGCGCTAAAGTGATGGCACCCGTCAGCGCTTCAGCACCAAAAGCGTTAGACCTGACCGTAGAGGCTGCAATGACGGGCGGGCAGTCCTTGCCCGAGGTGATGGACATAGGCCCCATGGCTAGTCAAAACTTCCAGTTAGACAAGCCTTTGCGCGAAGCACGCGACGAGTTTGAAAAAGCCTATTTTGAGTTTCACTTGTCCAAAGAAGGTGGCTCTATGACTCGCGTAGCCGAGAAAACTGGCCTAGAACGCACCCACTTGTACCGCAAACTCAAGCAACTGGGTGTGGACCTCAGCCGCAGTAAGCGCAACGCTTAAATTGAGCAGACTCTTTAGATTGCGCCAGCGAAGATCAAATGACAACGAACTTTAGCTTAGGCTATTGAGCTATAATTTAAAGCTGTACTAAAAATTCAGATCATGGCCCGGTAGCTCAGTCGGTAGAGCAGAGGATTGAAAATCCTTGTGTCGGTGGTTCGATTCCGCCCCAGGCCACCATTTTTTGTCTCAGATGATCCCATGACAGCCCAGCAAGTCCTTTTCGCTCCAAGGATTTAGCCTGTAAAAGCTGCTCAAGCGGACTCGTTTGATTCCACTGCCTCCCAAACTTATCCCTCACTTGCACGTTTGCAACCGGGGTACTACTGTGAGTACGGTTTTTGCTCCGGTCTATATTTAGGCTTAATGAGTCAACCCACTTCGCTGGTGATTGTCTGCCCGTTTCATATGCAAAAACCTAGTCTTTTTGTTTGTTTTTGCATATGATTTGGGCACGTCTCGGAGTGCCTTTGGCCATACCAGCCATCCGGCGCTTATTCGCATGCGGGATAAGCGCCAGCGTGGTTTTCGGGCGATGGGGTATCGTATTGGATCGACTGTTGCCGACCCCGCAATTGAGTCCGAAACAGAGCTACATTTTTCGGACAAATGAGCCACTCGCCAAGGAAAGTGCTCCCCGCTCTACTCAGGAGATTCTGATTAGATAATGCGCCAAAAGTAATTCATGGCTTTAAAAATAATACGAAATTCAATCCTCATCTTGAATTTGTTTGGAAAATGTGCTATTTTTCAATCATGGGTACAACTCCACGACACACTCTAATCAAGAATCTTCAGACCAGTTTGCCGCGCGGGATGCCCTTCGATCTGGCCGCTTTGGAGCGTATTGGTGTGTCTGCACAACTGGCGGCTCACTACGCTGAAAGCAGTTGGCTGGACCGCTTGGGTCAAGGCATCTATGCCTTTGCTGGTGACACCCTGACTGCGCACGGTGCTGTCAAGCTGCTGCAAACACGCGTCACTGGCCTGCATGTGGGCGGCAAAAGCGCTCTCGCGCTCCAGGGCGTGCGCCACAACCTCGCGAGACAGGAAACACTGGTGCTGTGGGGTGATGCACGCTTCACGCTGCCAGAGTGGTTTACATCGCGATTTCCATCGCGGTATGTGGCCGCTCAATTGTTCGGCACGCTAGAAGCAGGGCAGCTTGCTAAAAGTCTGACCACGCCGCCTGGCGTGAGCGATGGTTTGCGCGTCTCTGTCCCAGAGCGCGCCGTGCTTGAATTGCTGTACGACGTTGGTACACACCAAGGCTTAGAAGAGGCACGTAATCTATTCGATGGCGTGCGCAATCTGCGCAAAGATGTTTTAGGCGGGTTATTGCAATCTTGCACCAGCGTCAAAACCATCCGCCTGTTTTTGACCTGGGCACGCGAAACCAGCTTGGTCGACGTCGAGGCCTTGCGGCGCGACTACGTTTTGCCCGTCGGCAGCGAGAAACGATGGATCAGCCGCATGAAAGATGGCCAGCTACTGAGTCTGCAACCCTATGGATAAAACCTATGCCGATACCGTACGCTTGCTACTGAGCGTAGCGCCCGATGTATTTGCCAACAACATCTTCGCGATGAAAGGCGGTACTGCCATCAACCTGTTTGTGCAAGACATGCCGCGACTGTCAGTCGATATCGATGTGGTCTACACTCCGTGGCAAACGCCGCGCGAACAAGCCTTGAAAGCCATTAGCGATGAGCTTGACGCTATCGCAGCTCAACTGAGCCGATCAGGTCTCAGCACACGCAAGGTTCACTCCAAGGATCTAAGTGAAACCAAACTACTGATCGACAATGCCGACACACAGGTCAAGGTTGAAGTCAATGCGGTTTTTCGAGGCACGGTGCTCCCTGTCGAGCAGCATCCCTTGAGCCCGAAGACCGCCGATCTGTTCAGTGTAGCCCTAGAACTACCAATTCTGGCACCTGCAGAGTTGTACGGCAGCAAACTGGTCGCTGCAATGGATCGCCAGCATCCTCGTGATTTGTTCGACGTGTTGAAAATGTTCGAATCTGGCGGCTTGTCGGATGCAGCCGTGGAATGCTTCGTGACCTACCTGGCTGGACACAACCGACCTATCCACGAGGTGCTGTTCGGCAACGAAAAAGACATCACTCATGAGTACCATCAGCATTTCGTTGGTATGACCATGGAGTCGGTAGGTCGTGACGTGTTGCTGGATACACGCACCCGTTTGCGCGAGGAGCTTGCGCAGCAGCTAACAGAAAAGCATAGGCAGTTCTTGATAGGTTTAGCCCGCGCACAGCCTGATTGGACATTGCTCCAGTGCCCCCATGCGTCGGAGCTACCCGCACTGCGCTGGAAATTGAATAACTTGCAAACCTTCAGCCAGCGCCGACCTGCGGACTTTGAGCAGCAAGCATCAATGCTAGAGAGGTTGCTGGGTTAAGTTACGGTCAGCTGATCGAAGTCGCTCTTTAACTTGGCCATTTACCATCGTTTCGAAAGCGTGTTTTTCCGTGCAATGATGGATTCAGTCACTGGTTCAAACTGCTTGTGGTCTATGTTTCGAGTCCACTTCTCGCTGTAAAAACAACGACTGAAGGGTTGTACCCCAGCCTGTATCCCGACTTTTACAAAAAAGTTGAAACCTAGCGCTGGTGGGGCTTCCCAAGGATTTTGCGAAGTGGCCCCAGGCAACCAATATTAATACGCCTCAGCGCCGTTCGCGGTTCTAAAGCGTTTCTGTACAATAAGTTTCTTTTTTCTAAAAACTAGGACGCTTCCCAACCTAGTTTAATGGGTAAGTCTATATAAATTTGACTTGTTAAGAGCGAGTATTTGCACTCAATTGCGACTACTGTTTGAAAAGCTATGAGTGTCTGCTATTGCACAAGAGTCTTAGGAGTTAGAAAAACAAGACTAGTATTCAAGATAGTAAGGATATGTCTACATATCTGCCATGCCAAGGTTGACACCTGCATAGCAAGTTATCTACTTTAAGTTGATACGTGGAAGACTCAAGCCCCATTTAATACTTCATCATCTACACCAATTTTAGTACCCACTAAAAGCAACTACACGAATTGCTCGAAAACAGCTATCTAACTCGTTAGGCACGGTTGGTCAGTAATTTTAAAAGCAATATTATTTGTTTCGCAGGTCTTCTTGGCCCAAGCCTTGTACCAGAACTGGGCTCCTACACTATTTCCAGTAAAAAGCGTACATCCGCTAGCCGCATACCCTGCTTAACATCGGGAACTGCACATCCACTGAAGTTGCTTCATGCAATGCAGGCAGTTAACTTGGCGTTAGCCGCAAGGACAACTTCATGAATACAGCCAAAAACTATGCCGTGGGTTTTCTCCGTCCACTATAAGCGCGATCATGCTATTACTGTAAGAGTCGCATCACCGCTTGGCGCAAGTGGGTGCATCTAATGGTGTGGGTTGAATATATTAAAATTTCCTTGATGGAATATAGTATGCGTGGTGTCAATTGCAATAATTGGGATCATAAATACTCAAAGATAGTTTTTGCGCTCGGTTGTTGAGATATTGGCGTAAGAATTTTCTGACACAAATTCGTCTTAACTGGTTGTCGTGTGAATTCTTATTAGCAGGCATACTCTATTACCAGAATACAGTTTAAGCTGTTGTAGTACAAATATAAGCTTGCGGAAAATTCAAGGTCATCCAGCGCGCGATTTGCGCACCATGACAAATAGGAAATATTGCAAATCCATGCATAAGATCAAGGCCTACGTAGTCGAGGACAGTCCTGTCATTCGCGAGAGCCTCATCGCTGCATTAGAGGAGCTTGCACCAGTCAGTGTCATTGGCACTGCCGAGGATGAAGCTACGGCCGTCCAATGGCTGTCGCAGCCAGATAACCACTTCGATTTGATTATCGTAGACATCTTCCTTAAGAGCGGTTCGGGGCTGGGTGTGCTCAAGGCAACTAATGCACTGCAGCAAAGGCATAACGTTGCAGTATTTAGCAATTACGCTACCACTGATATCCGCAGAAAATGTTTGGAGCTGGGTGCAGACCGTGTATTTGACAAATCTAATGAAATTGATGATTTGATCGTCTATTGTGGTCGACTTGCGGCTGGTGAGACGGGAGCTGGTGCACTTAGCGCGCTTAAATAATACGTGTTATTGAATTAGGCCGTTCTTGAGGGCATAGTACGTCAAGTCGCTATTAGATTCGAGTTTCATTTTTTCCATAAGTCGCGTGCGATAAGTGCTCACTGTTTTGACGCTCAATGACATACTAACAGCCATGTTGCCAATTGATTCACCTTTGGCTAGTCTCAAAAAAACTTGTAATTCTCGTTCTGATAAATGTTCATGAAGTGCGGTGTCGCCGCCATTACTAAGGCCATCTGCTAAACGCTCGGCAACTCCTGCTGTAATGTATTTGCGCCCACGATACACGGTACGTATCGCAGTCACAATCTCTTGTGGATCGCAGTCCTTGTTTAAGTACCCGCTAGCACCTTGTCGCAGCATAGTAGTGGCATAGTGTTCCTCTGGAAAACCGCTAAGTATCAACACCGGTAAGTCAGGCGCGCGTGCCTTAATGGCTATCAGCGCATCTACTCCACTTTGGTCTGGCATCGATATATCCATCAAAATAACATCAATCTCACCTTTGCGGACTATGTCAAGCGCTTGTCTGCCGTTAGACGCTTCTGCCACAACAGAAAAATCTATTTGGTCAGTGAAAAACTGACGCAAGCCAGCCCTCACCATAGCGTGATCGTCAACGATTGCAATTCTGATCATGGTATGTAATGTTTCTTTATGCTACATGATCCCACATATACGCCACCAGAGTAAAAGTGAAAGCTCTTTAAATATTTCAAACATAGCAGCTTTGACTTTACTGTGGCTTGTGGAGTCATGATCGCGATGGTGTTTAAAAGGTAAAGCCGCACATGCAGTATGTGCATTGCTTTGATGACTAAGGCAAAACTGAGACCAGTAAAGCGGTAATATTAAGTGACATAAGTAAGAAAAATACTGATGTGATTTGCTTTCAAACCGCTCAACTGCTGGAACAGGAATCAAAAAAGATAGCGCAAAGACACCTAGTCTTCTCCCGAATGTTATTGATAAGCCGCTTGGACATAGCTGCTCTCAGTGTGACCTGTTTTTTGGCTTTGAATGTGTAGCCGTGTCTATATCTACGTAAATTGACGGAACAGGGATTACCTTAATTACAGCAGGGACTGATCGCAATCATCTGGCGGTGTTTCATTGACTATCTTGATTTTTGCGACAGGTAACTTAAGACTTGTGACGACGCTAGAAATTTAAGTGAGTATTGCGTCAGAAAATTCCTACGACGAGCTACTTAGCTAACTGACATGGAAACGGCAATGCAACCGATAGGATAGGTTTTCAATTAAAACAATAATGAAATTATGAAAACAGAGATTTGAGATACCTCTTGTCTCAGGATGAAATTTTTAATTTTATAGGAGCACCAATATGTTGCATTATGCAGTTGTATTTTTTGTTATTGCCCTGATTGCTGCTGCGTTTGGCTTTGGTGGCATTGCTGCTAGTGCCGTGGGGATCGGAAAAATTCTTTTCTTCGTATTTGCCGTGCTAGCTGTTGGCAGTTTCCTTTTTGGTCTTATCAAGAAAAGTTAAATTAATTCAAGCTGTCGATCAATCTTTTGCCTAATTTATATAAGGAAGTTTTATGAATACCAATTCCATTTTAGAAAAAACCTCTCATTTTGCAGATCAAGCTGCTGTATCTACAGATAATGCAGTGAAAGCTACTCAAAACGCTGTTCATGGCGCTATAGACAGCGTACGGGATACATCACTGCAAATTCGTGAAAATGCTCAGCGAATGTCTGAAAAGACAGCTGGATACATTAAACAAGAGCCAATGAAGTCGATGTTGATCGCCGCAGCCACAGGAGCTGCGCTAATGGCCGCATTGAGTTTGATCAGCCGATCAAATCATCGTCACTAAGTTAGTGACAACAACTAGTTTGCGCCTTGTTATGATTTTTAGTATTGGCCGATGATGGAAATCATGCCGTTGATTTTTACCAAGTGCGATCTTATGGAAATCTTCTCGCATCAGATTTTGTACAGATTTTGTTGCGTGAGGTCAACCAGTGAATAATGAAACAACCCAAGTTACAGGCATTCGAAATAGTGAGTTCAAAAACACGCACAAGAAAATCTCTG
>JANOSN010000021.1:0-1568 GCA_031415895.1 Polaromonas sp.
GAGCGAGTGGTGGCGATTGCACACCGCGGTTTGCGCCATTTGTGTGATTAAGGCTTGGGTGTAGCGCAGCAGCAAGTGAAGGACTGCGCCTGCTCGATCAAATTCTTTTTTCATTACCAACGCCTCTAATCTGTACCCAGCACCCGCGCTTTGCACGACTGCGCGACTTGGCGTTGATCCACCGCCCATGAATAGTGATATTCCAACGATACCTTCATTGCCAACTACAGCCAATTCGGCCGAGGCGCCACTCTCAGTGACATACAACATAGACACGATTGAGGTGGTAGGAAAGTACACATGTTGCATAGTGCCGCCTGACTCATAAAGCACCTGACCCAAAGGCATATCTACCACCTCCAGCATAGGCAACCAGCGCTGCCATTCAGCATCAGGCAGGGCTGACAGAAGGTGATTGCCCTCACGATTAATAGACACATTGTCGATAGACTTTGCCATAAAAAATCTCCTAAGAAGCCCTTGTCTATTGCCGCATGTGGTGAGGGCGCTGCTAACACTTTATAAGTATATGGAATTTTAGAAAAAGATATGTTCGCTATCGAACATAGCAGCTCTTAGGTAGAAAAAAAATAGCAATTATTTTTACGCAAGGACGTATAAACCCTGCAAAAATCTGTCGCTTTACGCGAAAAACCAGCACTTATTTACGAGACATTATTTGCAAACGGTGTTGTGGCAGAACTTTGTATTGGCCAGATACCGTTGCCGTCCGTTACAAAAATACGGCTTGAAGAATTTAATTCCACTTTGTGCCCTCCGGTGAATTCACCGAATGAGGGAAGCAATGTTATTTTGTCTGTAGTGTGAAAACAAGGCAATCGTAGACGCTGGCGACCCAGGCCCGAAAGTTGGAAGACTGGATGAACATGGCCTGCAATAACGTGCAATCTAGCGCCGTCATTGCCATGCACAGTGGGAGTGTGTCGAAGTGCAAATGGAGTTTGCAGATAAGGTTCGTCAACCACCTCAATTGCTAACGAGGTGGGTGGGTCACCCGCTCTCAGGTCGTGATTGCCGCGCACCAGTTTACAAACTAATAGGGCATGTCGATGACGCCACTCGTGCAGCGCGGCCAGTGTGGGCAGCGCGTGAGATTGAGGCGCGTGGAGAAAGTCACCTAGAAAAATCAATTCACGCACTGGATAGTTGGCCAGCAGTGCGTCTAGCCGCAACAGGTTTGCCGCCGTCGTGCCATGTGGTACTGGCTGCCCCAAAGCGCGGTAGGCTGCTGCCTTGCCGAAGTGAACGTCTGCAACGCAAAGGATTTTCTGCTGGGGCCAATAAAGTGCCTTGTCTGCTAGCAGCAGTACATCGCAGCCCGCTATTCGAATTGCAATGTCTCGCCTCATCGTGCAATGGCAGTTGCATTAGCTGCCTTTTCTAAATCTGCCACCATGCGCTCAATGCGGTCTGTGAGCTTTTCTGAGGTGACACTCTCACGCAGCCGCTCGACCACTAGCGGGAAAGCAAATGGCGTAGCGCGTTCGATTCGCCGCCACACAAGCGTCTTGGTTTGCAATTGCTCAAGCGTTGAGGCAAGACGCTCT
>JANOSN010000022.1:0-3113 GCA_031415895.1 Polaromonas sp.
TCGCCGCTGGGTATTGGCGGTTTTGCCGCCATGCGCGCATTAAGCACTCGCAACGACGACCCTAAAACTGCCAGCCGCCCCTGGGACAAAGACCGCGACGGTTTTGTTTTGGGTGAGGGCGCAGGTGTGTTGGTGCTAGAAGAATACGAACACGCCAAGGCGCGCGGTGCCAAAATTTATTGTGAGCTCCCCGGTTTTGGCATGAGCGCCGATGCAGGCCACATGACCGCCCCCAACCTAGACGGCCCCCGCCGAGCCATGCTCAGCGCACTAGGCAACGCAGGCTTAAACGCCGATGCAGTGCAGTATCTGAATGCCCACGGCACATCGACCCCGTTGGGCGATGTGAACGAGTCCAATGCCATCAAAGCAGCCTTGGGCGACCATGCTAAAAAAGTGGTGGTCAACTCGACCAAAAGCATGACCGGCCACTTGCTGGGCGGCGCGGGCGGCATAGAAAGCGTGTTTACCGTGCTGGCTTTACACCACCAAAAATCGCCCCCTACGATCAACATTTTTAACCAAGACCCTGAGTGTGATTTAGACTTTTGCGCTAACACCGCGCGCGACATGAAAATCGACGTGGCCATCAAAAATAACTTTGGTTTTGGTGGCACCAACGGCACCTTGGTGTTCAAGCGTATTTAATCCAGTAGGCCATGCCGTGACCACACCACCCGCCACCCGCATCCCGCTAGGCGCACCGTGGTGGTACCGTGCAGTGGTAATGGTAGTTACTATTGTTTTGATAGCTGCTCAAGCAATAAATACTTGGACTATAGGCATATTTGATACCCAAAACGCTGTTGTATGGGGCATAACAGCCCTAGCCATCAGCTGGGCCTGGTGGGATGCTTGGCGCACCCGCCGTGGCGTGCTGCACTACGCGCAGGGCCAATGGGTGCTGGCACTGGGCGATGTAGAGTACGAAGGAACTATCCACGCCGTGGTTGATCTACCAAACTATTTATTGGTGAAATTTACACCGGTAGGCGCTGCAGCAATGCTGCAGCTGGCATACAGCAGCTACAAAATAGACAGCTATAAAAAAGAGTACTCACAACAATGCCAAGAAAAATGGCTACACCTAGAGCCGCATTCAAAGCTGCCTACTGCTGCTGCCGACTGGCTAGCCCTGCGCCGCGCAGTTTTTGCCCAACCTGCGCGCAGCGATGTGCAGCCTGCGCTCAGTTGATACGGTGACTATGCCTGTAACCACCGTGCCAAAAGACATCTCCGCGCCAGTGCCAGTTCTAGCGCAGGCTGCTACAGAGCCTGCTACGGTAGACGTTGTTACAGGCCCTGGCACACTAGACGCAGACTACGCCTTGGTCACCTTGGCCCAAGGCGGTGACCAGCGTGCTTACAACCTGCTGGTCATTAAGTACCAAAAACGCATTGAGCGGCTGATTGGACGCATGGTGCGCGATGTCGACATCGTGCAAGACATTGCCCAAGAAACTTTTATCCGCGCCTGGCGCGCGTTACACAATTTTCGGGGCGATGCACAGTTTTATACCTGGCTGTACCGTATAGCTGTCAACAGCGCTAAAAAGCATCTGATGGACGTCAAGCGCGACCCCATCGTGACAGAGGCAGCACTGCGCGGCGCAGGTGACGACGACGATGACACCTCCTATGCAGACCATCCGCTGAACAACCGCAGCACCGACAGCGACACCCCAGAAACCGCTTATGCGGCTAAGGAAATCGCCCAGGCCGTCAACTCAGCAATGGATGCGCTGCCTGAGGAACTTCGCCAAGCCATCACACTCAGAGAGCTTGAGGGTTTGAGCTACGAAGAAATTAGCGACATGATGAACTGCCCCATAGGTACAGTCCGTTCACGTATTTTCAGAGCCCGAGAGGCTATATCGGCACGGATTAAGCCGATGCTGCAAAAACAAACCACTAAGCGTTGGTAGGTAAAACCATGTTTTTATTAAGTTTTAATTTACATTTGTGTGGCTGCAAAGCGGCATACGTGTCATGTTGCTGCGCAACAAAGGGCGATCATGAAGTACGCTAACGAATTATCTCAACCCACTGCATCGCACGAGCAGTTGTCTGCTTTGATGGACGGCACTTTAGATGTGGCGCAAACGCAGGCTTTGTTAGATGCTTATTACCAAGGTAATGTGCAAAATGGTGCTCAAGACGGTGCTCAAGACGGTGCGCAAGACGGCAAGCAAGATGGCGCCTTACTGCAAACTTGGGCCAGCTACCACGCTGTGGGCGACGCGCTGCGCACGCATTGGGTAGGCCGCGCGACTGTATTAGGCGCTGGGGCTACATCAGTTTCTACATCTTCTGTATTGGAAACTGACGCATTAGCACCTGTTGCCTTGGCACCGATAGCCGTGCAGCTAAGCGCTCCATCCGCATCAGCCGCCAATGATTCTGTGTTCCGCTGGAGAATGGTTGCGGGCATCGCCGCTGTAGCGGCTGTGGGCTCAATTGTTTGGTCGCTGGCTGGTAACCCAGTCGGGACTGCGGGTGTGCAGTTAGCGCAGCAGGTGCCGCAGCCCATATCTCAGCAGCCAGCTCTTGTAGCGCAGCCAGCCGGGCCTGCTACCGTGGTAGCTAGTTCTATTGAAGCGGTAGCCCCGCCTGCGGTCATGTTGCGTGACCCGCGCTTAGATGAATTGCTAGCAGCCCACAAGCAGTTTGGTGGTGCATCGGCATTGCAGCAGCCTGCGGGCTTTTTGCGTAACGCTACTTTTGTGCCTTCTTCACGCTAGGGTGATGTCTGTGCACACTATGTTGTCATCATTGCGTTTTTACATACCTTTTAGGCCTGTAGTCCAAGTATTTATTGCTCAGGCAGCTATTATTTTTATAGCGGCTGGAGGGGCATCTTCTGCCTGGGCGCAAAACACTGCGAGTGCACCTGTAGGCAGCGCTACGTCCACACCTGCATCCACACCTGCAAGTGGCGATACTGCCCTAAGCATCAACGACTGGTTGCTGCGCATGCATGAAGCAGCGATGAAAAAACGCTCTTATGTAGGCACGCTGGTGCAATCGTCGCCCCAGTTTATGAGCAGTGCGCGCATCTGGCATGCCTGCGATGGTGCACAGCAAATAGAAAGGGTGGACACTCTAACCGGTGC
>JANOSN010000023.1:0-12806 GCA_031415895.1 Polaromonas sp.
TAGCAACAACACCAATACGTTCAGCATCCGCACCATTAATTCAGTAGGCACCACCAGTGGCACCTACTCAGAAGTGCGCGCCACCATTACAAGTGAAAACACCGCCACCAATGTCATCACCTTTGCACGCAACCGTTTGTATCTAGTCGCAGGCACATGGAAAAATGCCGATGCGCCAGACAATCAGTGCGCAAGCAACGGGGTCAACATCGGAGTTTGGAGCAGTAACCCACGTAGCAGCACATTTTGCGGTGTTAGCAGCGACACATCAACGTCGTTCGACAGCGACTTAAGCGGTAAAAACATATCTGCAGTGTTGTCCGACATGCGCCTATACGGCAGCTTTGACTTTGGCCGTGACTACAGCACCTATGGTCCACTAGTAGATGCCACCTTAAATGCAAACGACTCATGGTACCCAACGTTTATCGCAGCGGTCTTCCCGGCAGGTTCTAAGCTACGCTACCAAGCCAGTACCTTAACCAGCACATCGCCGTCCATCGGCACAGGGAATGACTCGTTGGTACTGAATGGAACTGTCAGCTACGCCACCCTGAGCGCGTTAACTGCCGCTTACAACGGAGGCTTCGCAGGTGCACCTTTGAACGGCGCCACCACATTGGGCATTACCAGCTACCAAAGCAACACTACGGTAGTCGCTGGCACTACAGGGCAAAAACGCATCCGTGTTGCGTTTGAGCCCAATACCAGCAACGCTAAGTTCTACCTGTGTGATCAAAGCAGCAGCACCACGTTCACTACGGGCTGTGTTGCTACGCTAGACACCACTTACAGCGTGACTACCATTGATGGTAAAAACGTACTGCAATTTGCTGCGCACCCAGAGTGGATAGAAAAGAACCGTGGCACGTACACCTTGCTGGCCGAGCACAACGGCAGCGTGTATTACGGCGGCAAAGACATCTTGGGCTACAAAGGCTTTGGCCAGCGTTTGAACCAAGCTGCCTACGAAGCTATCTTTAATATATTTGGCATCACATTACCTGCACAGACAACAACTTCACCGTAAGTAAGCCATTTACAACATCGCCCTGCTAGGTTTTTCCTGGTGGGGTTTTTTTATTTTTTTTAAATAACTCTGGGATGTTTGTGTTGGTTCTAACGCTCATTTAGTTAATATTTTGAAGAGATTATTGTGCCCATCAGTCCATAATTTCAAGTCGGGGATGCGCACTATTGGTTTAGCTTTGTCAAACCAATCGGCATTATTTTCCAAATTAATATTATCTTTTGATACTAAAACCCAGGAGGAAGAATACATAGGCCAGCTCGGCAGATCACGAAAATATGCAGCCTTCCATCCAATGCTGCCTGCTAATTGCTCGACAACTGGTGCCAAATTTAAAAATAAGTTCGATACATGAATTGCAATAATTCCATCCTCTTTCATATGCTGACGATAAATGTCCATAGCTTCCTTAGTCAGTAAATGAACAGGTATTGAGTCGCTAGAAAATGCATCAACTACTAAAACGTCAAAATTATTAGGCAGCTTGCTTTTTAATTCGCTTTCCAACATTAATCTAGCATCCCCCAAAATAATTTCATTTGTAGATGCGGATTTTTTTAAAAAGCTAAATTCATTTTCAGCAATTTTTTTACTGTGCGGATTAATTTCGTAGAAACGAAAAATATCTCCGTCATTTCCATATGCGGCTAAAGTGCCAACACCAAGACCTATCACACCTACATTCCTAGGGGAATTTACCTTACTGTTGATAGCATATGCAACACCACTGGATTTGCCGTAGTAAGCAGTAGGTGTAAGGTTTTTGGTATCAGACATAATTTGCATACCGTGAACTATGGTGCCATTTCTTAGCACTCGCACTAGACCTCGTTCTTTTGATTCGAATTCAGTGACTCGAGAGGATGCGTAAAAATTACGGAGCATGACAATGTTGTCACGATTTTGTTCAATAAAATAACTCCAGCCAATAAGTGCAGTTGACACACTACTCAAAACACCGAGTGCAAGGACAGCGTATGCCGCCCGATTGGCAGTAAGGTAAGTTTTCAAGAGCATCAACACCAAAGCAGATGTTGCGAACAAGATAATTGGCAACTCATAATAATTATCAAAAACATAGGGCACTACGGCACTCATTGAAAACCCACCCAACGCTCCTCCTAGGCTGAGTATTAAATAGAATCGAGCTAAATACCGTGCCGAAGGCTTACGCTCGTTTAACTCGCCGTGATAAAACATACAGCAAATGAATAAACCAATTGCATAAATAGCAACTAACGCAGACATGTGAATGTCTTTTGTATTTGTGTACACCCCCCAAGTCATAACTGCAGGAAAAATAATCAATGGTCCCACATAGAACCTTTGCTGATACCAGCCCTTACCGTCGAAACAAAGAATGAATGTAAATAAGTAAATTGAAAGCGGCAACAACCAAAGAAACGGCACTGATGCAATATTGTGTGTAATGTGATTAGTTACAGCAAGTAGCAGCATTGACCCTAATGCTGAAAGCGTCAGCCATATCAAGTAATCTAACTTAGCTGGTGGCTTGTCGACTGGGCTGATAGGTGTTGCAGAGTTTTTCGCTATATTGTTGGTTAATTCGTTGAGATCGACACTATCAGCGATAGGTTTGCGGGTGCGACACATCCATGAACTAGCAACACACAACAATACGAATAAGATAAAACCTGCACTCCACCACCAAGATTGCATTAAGCTATTTGAATATGGCTCAATTACAAAAGGATATGACAACAATGCAATAAGTGACGCTAGGTTTGACAGTGCAAATAGTCTGTAAACCTTATACTGAGGAAAATATTGCACAAACCAGGTTTGCAAAAGCGGCCCAGTGGTACTTAGGCAAAAGTATGGCAAACCAATTGTTGCGACGAGAAGTAGCAGAGCTTCTGATATGGGTAGGCTCTCTGGATTTGGTTTCCAGACATCATCAGGAATAACAGGCAGAAAAGCCAATGCAGAAATTACAAGTGATATATGCAAGATTGCGAGGGTGCGGGGCCTCAGCAGTCGTGTAACTATGTCCGCATAAGCATAACCTATTAAAAGAATCACCTGAAAGAACATTACGCAGGTAGTCCACACTGCAGACGTTCCGCCAAACCAAGGCATGATTTGCTTAGCGATAATTGGTTGTATCAGGAAAAGTAAAAATGAAGATGTAAAAATACACGTTATCAATATAATTTTCATGCGTCGAATTTATTTGGTTTTATAGAATTGATATGAATCGTGTTCAATAGGGAAAAACTGCATAAAGCTACATGCGGTCAATCTCAGCCTTGATAGAATCTAGATTACGTTTGTGGCGATTGATGATTTGAGTATTTTCTGCATTGTTTGGAAGGGCAAGATACTTGGCAAGCAAAGACTGCTCTTTAGACAACTCTTGAAGTAAGATTTCCCTTCGAGAATTGTCATCAAATTTGAAAATCGAGGCATCACTTTTCTTAAGATTAGGTAAATCACGCTTTACTGATTTGACGTTACTAATGATCTGATTTTTCGTTAATTCAGAGCACCACTTATTTACCTTTTCAGAACTTACTTGACCGACAAAGTACTCCACACTATTTTTTGTACATTGAAATAATCTGTCGTTAGCAAAACTTGTATTCAATCCAATAACTGCGAATAACGCAGCACCATATCGACTCAAGTTAAATAGTCGCATATCACATCGTCTTGGGTTTGTAATTTAACTCTGCAGATACAGTTGTACCTGTTCTATCAACAAAGATAAGCGGTATTTTGTCTAAACAACCACCCAAAAATGTGACAGTCACACCCTGTCCGGCACCATCAATTTTGTTCTTATCGAGCCCGATGTTATCTGAAACGGGGTTACGCAAGGTGTAAGGTGGCGCACCACCAAATACAAATACAGTAACTCCGGGTGATGGAGGACAACTGGTAGTGTCTCCCTGAAGTGTTACCTCTGAAGGTATGGTTTTTAAAGGGCCTTGCTGAGTATCGTCAAGGCCACCAGCACCGCCACATCCAATTAGTGCAAACACTGGAGCGAACAAGAGAGAATAGTTAATTAAATTCATGAGTTAGATTATTTAAAAGGAAAAGACTGGGCTTCATTTTTCAAGGCCACTTTAACTACCTATGTGGTGGGGACTGCATTTGCACAGTTGCATAAGATACTATTGGAAATCTACCTAATGCATAGTAAAAACAATCGGTATTTGCAAGCGGACCCAATGGCAATAAATCAGATCTATCCCATGCTGCCACATCAGATGCAGGCGTAAATGGACACATGATGCGTTTGACAATTGCCTGCATTAATGGCACTTTTAGCTCGTACGCATAAGTTACTTTTATCCGCAAAATGTTCGCATCTCTAATTGAGATAGTCGAACCGCTCATCGGCGTTGGCGTTCTGAATTCAAGATTGTCATTGGGTATATACGTAACACCTGCTTTTTGAATGCCGTAAACTTGGAAAGCTTCAGCGCTTGGACTTAATTTATCTAACTTAACAAACAACGGGTAATCAAGTAGTGCCTTACCAGATGCGACGCTCAGACGCGTAAATTCATCTGTTTCAAAAGCGTTTTGATAAAACGGTATCAATCCTTTAATCAAAGTTGACTCCATTGCGTTTGTGACACCAGTTTTGGCGTGGTCAGTAGCTCCGGCTCGAGCAGACATAAAAACCGCATTATTAAGTTGTAACTTGGCCATGTACAACAATCCAGATTGCAAAATCACAAACGTCAATAAAATAGCTATTGGGCCCACTATGACAAACTCCGTCAAGCTAGCACCGCGATTTTTTATGCGAAATTTCTGCGACATAATTTAACTCTAGTGTGTGTCCAAAAAATGAACTATCGTTTGCTAACCGGCGCGATTAATCCAGCAGGTGAAGGCTTGGTTTGAAGAGGCTTATCAAGCGCGCTATTTTTATCAGCCACTGGGCGGTTAAATGCTGGTGCTAGGTCGGTTGAAAGCCGCAATATTTCCTGTTTGAGTTCAGTAGAAGCGTTTGCGCTATTGGTTTGCGCTGAAGCTAGGGCTATTTCAGCCTGTGATATTCGGATCAAACCTAAGTTGTAAGACGCTCTAACATCCAGAGGATCAATTCTGACTACCGTTTCAAAGGCCGTCGCTGCATCTTCGTAGCTACCAACTAGTGCTGATGCAGAACCCAATGCAAACCATACCTGCGTGTTGCGTGTATATATGCTTGTCAAATACTTAAATTCTTTAATTGCAAGAGGCCAATTTCCTCGCGCATATGCATTTTCAGCAACTTTCAATCTGATTTGTGCATCAACCAATGACGTATCAGGATTGGTGCGAACGCCAGTCTTAGGCTGGTTATCCGTACTTAGTTGAGGATTTTCGTTAGCAGGATTAGCACGCGCCTGTGATAAAGACCCCACTACACCAGATGACGTATCCAAGCCAGCAATGGAAGCTTGTTGTGGTGTAGCTGAGCAACCAATATTGCTCATAATGAGCACTACCGCGATACACCATTGAATAGAAATGAAAATATTATTCATACTTTTAACCAATATTTAACTTTTATATAAATCGTCAATATTTATCGAGTGATTAATTCTTATTGAATTTCCCAAGCTAATTCCAAGTTTTTTAGCACCACCAGCTGAGAGCTCCAGCACAGAAAATGACCTAAAACAAATGCAGAACATAAATGGTTTAACATCATTAGCTACGCGCAAAACTTTGCCGTGTTCATCTAAAAACAATACATCAATTGGATAACTCATTCCAAATGTATGGATGCTAGAGCACCGCCTGATCCAAAGTGCTTGATTTATATGTAGTTTTGTAAAAAATAATAACCCTCTAGCACGATCAATAAAATTCTTAGCTTCTCTAACTTGATAGCTGGTTGCGATGTCATTCAAAAATAAAACATGAGGATAGTAGTTTTTTACACTTTCATTTTTCTTGTTCAATTTAGAAACACTCGCGTTGCGCATCAATATATTCATTTTCAAATTCCAGACGCTAAAAACTTCATGGCGATGGGAAATCCAATTACAATAAAAGTACATGGAAAAATAAAGAATATTAAAGGTCCTAGCATCTTGACCGGTGCCTCCATCGCCAGCTTTTCGGCTCTTAAAAATCTTTCGATACGACGTTGGTCAGCTTGTGCTCTTAATATGGGCCCCAAGCTAGAACCTGTTTTTTCACCTTGAATTAGAGCGCTCACAAAACTAGTTATAGGCGTTGTGTCAAGACGAGTCGCAAAATCGCGTAGTGCGTCGATACGTGGTTTACCTGCGCGAATATCTCTCAAGACGCGATTAATCTCTAAGATCAATGGTCCTTCAGCGCTTTTAGCTACTGCCTGTTGCATTGCGCCCGATAAGTTTAAGCCTGCCTCTATAGACAATATTAGTAAATCAATGAAAAAAGGTAGTTTTTTAAGAATTTCTATATTTCTTTTTTTGGTGACTTCAGATAGCCAGAGATTAGGATAAAAATAAGCAAATACTGCAAGCATAAAAGCTAGAGTCAAACCGCCTTGCAGCATGCTAGATAAGATCAGTCCAAACATAAAGCCCAGCGCACTAGATAAAAATTTACCAGCATGAAATTGCTCAGGTGTTAACGCGTAGTCTTGTCCTGCGCGTCTTAACAAATTAGCATAATTTTCTCTTGTCTTTGGACTAATCATCCAACTCAAACTGCCCGAGAGCAACAAAATTAGAGGCCAAAGTACTCTAAACAGCAAAGGCGGCTTATCTCTGAATGTACGATCCTCATTAGGAGTCTCACGAAACAGGCTGTAAACAGCCCATATACCTGCACAAACAGCCGCACCCAGAATTAGTGAAGAAAGTATTACCAACATTTTTAAACCTTAAACGTCAATAGTTACTATTTTCTTGATCACTATGCCACCCAAGATCAGCAGCACAGATATAACTGCCACCACAGCCCAACCGTAGTACGTTGTAAACAGCGGTTGCATAGCCTCTGGCTCCATCTGATATAAAACTAGCGCTAAAAAAACAGGCAGCGCACCAACTACTATGCCCTGCAACTTACCTTGGGATGTAAGTGCACGAATTTTCCCTTCCATAGCTGCTTTTGACCTCAAAGTAGTTGCGAGCCGTTCCAGTACCTCTGATAAGTTACCCCCAACATCCTTAGATATCGTAATTGCAGATACAAGTAATTTCACGTCTTCTAAATTTACTCTTTTAGAGAAACTCTCAAACGCATCTTCTAATGAAACGCCCAGTTTTTGTTCACGCAAAACAAGAGATAGCTCTTGACTAAATGGAGGCTCAGTTTCTGTAGCCACCAGATCCATAGCTATAGCCAAACTGGCACCAGATTTCAGAGATCCAGACATCATATTTAGAGCATCAGGCATTTGTTCAATTAGCTTTGACTCGCGTCGCTTCTTCAGATAGCCGTATGCCATGCGAGGTAAAACAAAAATGAGAACTGCAGTCAATACGGCTAGTGGAATAGCCCCGGTTAATAAAACTATTAATATTGGCAATACTAAAACCAATCCAAAATTAATAAAAAATAATCTCTGTGGATCTATAAAAAGAAACATATCTTCTAGCGAAGTCTTTGCATCGCTTTGAAACTTCGACTGATAAGTCGTCCATGAGCGAATTCCAAAAAACAGAACTAATAAAAGACTGAGCGAAACTAGAACAGAAATTACGATAGTCATCGTTTTTCCTTCTTAAAAATTTCAAGATTAACGTCAATACCTATTTGGCGCAGTTTTTCATAAAATTCAGGGACTGCATCACAACCCGTAAAATAACCTGCAGTTTTATGGTCTTGGGTAAAGCCAGTTTCAACGTATTCAAATAAATCCTGCAGCTGAATTTTCCCAGTTTCAACTCCAGTTATTTCAGTGATTTTGGTAATCTTGCGGCTTCCACATGCGAAGCGTGTTTGCTGCACAATCACATCTACGGCTGATGCTATTTGTTCGCGTATAGCAGTAATAGGCAAATCCATGCCTGACATCAACACCATCACCTCTAGCCTAGATAACATATCCCTTGGAGTATTTGCATGTGCAGTTGTAAGCGACCCGTCATGACCCGTGTTCATTGCTTGCAACATATCTAAAGCCTCACCCCCGCGGCACTCTCCCACAACAATACGGTCAGGCCGCATACGTAAAGAATTTTTTACCAAATCGCGAATTGAAATTTGCCCTTTGCCTTCAGCATTAGGCGGTCTCGATTCTAGTGAAACCAAATGCCCATGGTGGAGCTGCAATTCTGCTGCATCTTCTATGGTGACAATTCGCTCGCCCTCAGGAATAAAATTACTCAAGATATTCAACAGAGTTGTCTTGCCCGATCCTGTGCCCCCAGAAACTATGATATTTTTCTTCTGTACTACGGCTGACTTTAAGAAAGTCACCATATTGTCGTTAGCTGAGCCGAATTTAAGCAAATCGGAAGAATCTAGCTTGCGCTTAGAAAACTTCCTTATGGTCATTGACGGGCCTTTTAACGCTAGCGGCGGGATGATCGCGTTAAACCTTGAACCATCTTTTAGCCTTGCATCAACAAGAGGCGAACTCTCATCAATGCGTCGGCCTACGGGCGCAACAATTCGCTCAATAATTCCCAGCATAGCTTTGTCACTGGAGAATGCCACAGGTACCCGCGTGAGCTGCCCGCCCCGCTCTACAAATATTTCATCTGAGCGATTAACCATTATTTCACTAGTGGATGGATCAGCTAGAAGTAGTTCTAGTAATCCCAATCCAATAGCTTCGTCACGTACCTCTTGTAGCAAACGCTCTTTATCAATATTTTGCGGAATGCCTGGAGGCATAGACAGAAATATTTCACGAATTGCAGCTTCGGTTTGTTTCCTCAGTTCTTTGTCAGCCATGCGATGCACATCGGTACGACGCATATCAAATGACTCAATTAATTTTTCATGTACGAGCCTACGATAACCCAACCAGTTTTGATCAATTGCTACAGCAGATACAGGTGCAGGCTCCTCTTCAAAAATTTTTCTTGAGACTACACTACTGGTAATTGACTCGAGCTGAGGCTGAAAATGCTCGACTGGTAGCTTGACTTTAGAAGTGAAATCACTTTTACCGGTACTACTCTGTACTTTGATATTTTCAATTTCTATATCAATGCTGTTGACAGTACTCCTATCATTTACGGTTGCATTTTTAGGCTGTTGTTCATAGCTACGAGCCCAGTGCGCGCGCAATAAGTAGGTCCCAATTCGGATTTGATCAGTGGGTTTTAACGGACCAAAAGTTGTGATTTTTGCATCTTTTACAAAAGTGCCAAACATAGATCCCAAATCACGCACAAACACTTGCTCATTCGATACAAAAATTTCTGCATGCTCTTTGTGCACTTTCCAGCCCGTTAAAGATATATCTGCAGCATCACTGCGACCAATGGTGCACCTTGATGCATTGATAGACTTAGCGTTTGCTAAGCCTTCTCCGTTTAAAAATTCTAGATGCAACATATTTTGGACTGACTTAATACTTAGCTTTTGCGTCATCAAGCTTGATGGTGTCTAATTTACGGTTAAGCTTTTCCTCAACTGAAGCTTTGACAGCATTTAATCTAGCGTATGCCGCTTGGCCTGCGAGTACGCTACCCTGGTCTGTAGATGCCTTATGTAATCTTGGCGTAACTACAACCAGTGTTTCTAGCTGCTCATTGTTAAACTCTTGTGTTGAAAACAGGCGTCCGAGCACGGGAACTCTGCCTATTACGGGAATCCCCTCTCTATTGCGCGAGCCTATATTTCTCAGAAGGCCTGAAATAACAAGAGTTTCATTTTCTTTCAAACTAACTTCAGTTTCAGTACGATTATTTGTAAAAGCAACGAACTGCCCTGAACCATTTGACCTATCAGGTTGACTTACTTCGGCAACGATTGTGGAGCGTACATTACCGCTTTTATCCACTACTGGTTTGAATTCTAAAATAACGCCGTACTGCTTATAGACAACACTCACCTGCCCTAAGCCCGTAGCCACGGGAATAGGAATTTCCCCGCCAACTTGAACTTTAGATGACCCTCCGCTGATTGTGCTGACACGTGGTTCGGCTAATGTCCAACTATCTCCATTTTTTTCTAAAAAATTTAAAGTGGATCCTATTTGAGTTGCTAGTCCGAAATAAGACACAAATGGACGACCAGATGATGTGACGGGATATCCTGGATTACCGCCAGGACCTCTAAAACTTGCTGTATCTGCATATAAATATCCTGCAGTAGCAAACGATGGGCCATTTATTCCTAAGTTACTCCATTTGATACCTATATCGTCTAAAGCCTGCTTGCGCACCTCGATTACCTTTACATCAAGCTGAACCATTTGCTCAGGTAAAACAGTCAACTCTTCTGGTCTATCACGAATCAGGTTTAATACTTGTGGATAAATTTTGACTATTTTTTGAATTTTTTCTGCAGATTCTTGGTTGGCATATGCCCCATCAATTACCAGTTTGTCGCCTACAGCATCGACTTTGATTCCAGGCTCGTTCATAAGGAGCCTGCGCAGATCTTGCAACGTTTTGCTACTAACACTACCTGCACTGACTGTCACTTCATAGCTAATTTGATTTCCATTACGAAGCCATACGTACAGTGTGGTCGTACCAACACCCTCACCCAGTAGCACAATTTGTTTATCGGCCACAACTGTTGCAGTTAGAAGACCTCCATTACCGATCGCGACGCGTTCGACACCAGACTGCTCCAGCACTAAAACCTGACCAGAATACAAAGCTAAAGGAGCGTTAATTTTTGCAATTGCAGCAGGTCTTGGACTCGCATTGGAAGCAGAGCCTCTAACGGTATTTGAGCCACGCGTATTTGGATAATTTTGTACAGTAGGGTTGGTGCCTTTATTTGAAGGCAAAACCTCCTGAGCTATAACTGCTGAACTACACGCCGCACCTAGAAATAAAACTAGTAATAGATTTGAAATTTCATCATCACCATAATACTTACACGAAATTATATTTTTCATAGAGCAGTCTAAATTTGTAAATTATTTTATTGGTAATGGCACTACTGGCCCTGGAATTGGTGCAACTTTAGATCCAGCAGTACCTGTTGCGGCGGGCGGTGCAGGCACAGCTGGCTTTGGAGAGCCTTCGTTTGCCAAGTTAGCAGCCATCCGTTCAGCTAACACTCGATTTTTTGGATCTTTTAAAACGTTGTCTAGAACGGGCGTGTCAGATACCTTAGCTCCGCCTGAACCGCCAATGATAAATTGCACTATCCGCCGCGCATCGCCTTGAGTATCCTTAGTCTTTAAAAAAAGAGCAGCTGTCGCGTCGTCTATTGTTAAAGCTCCACTAGGATTAGGCACTTTATCGCTAGGGCCGCGCAAGACAGCAGTCAACTTGCCCCCTTGCTTGGCGGCAATAATTAAAGTAGCCTCACGCGGAGTTACGTCTAGAGTTACGTGGGAAAAGCCACGTGAAGCCAACTCGCCCGCAGCTGGTTTAGCTTTTTGAGCTTGACCCGTGGCCAGCACCTCCAAGTTAGATAGCATTGGAAATGTTAGTTCTTTAGCGCCAGAAGGCACACCTCCTGCACCCGCTATCGGTGGAGCGGTCAACATTAGGTCTATGCGATCCCCAGGACGTAGCATGCCCGAAAAAGAACTAATTTCGTCAACCTCAATGGTCAATGCACGGCGGCCGTTTTGCAGCACTGCAGCAAAAATATCACCCCCACGGCTAGCTGTATAGTTAGTTAATATCGGTTCGCCACGGTCAATATCTACCTGCAGAGCTTGTCCATCCACAGACTTGAACGCATCCGGCTCAATCGCAGATTTGTTAACAAATTCAGAGGGTATTTCTCTAACGGACACTACGCTAGAGTCTATGATTTCACCAGCCTTTAAAGGACGATTAGGCACAACAACCTTAACCATCGTCCTGCCTTTGCGAGCTTCTTCTTCAATTTGCGTCATGCGCGTGTTGATAGCTTTATTACTCAAGAAGAAAGCTAATCCGCCGAGTGCAATAGCTCCCGCTAGCAGCAACCAGTTTTTATTAATAGATACAGCCACGTATTAACCTTAAGGAAGTGATATGTAGAAAGTCAATGTCCTATAGAAAGCCTTAATGGCATCCACAAGTTCTATAGCGCTGTTAGGGTTGGCAAACAGCACCATCGCTAACAAACCACAAATGATGCAATATTCCATGGTTGCAAACCCATTACTCAGTGATCTTCTTGAAGACAGATAACTAGAATTAGCACGTTCAATTTGATACATAAGTAATTAAGTTAGCGTTAATAATAGTGAGCCTGTTCGGTGCATCAACACCGATGGCAACATCTAATTGCTGCTGATTACGTGCATACATTCGCACTATTGCAGGTGGGCTTCCGTCTGTTGGCTTTGCGATTTGCTCTTGCAACAAACTCCATCCAGTAGATCGCAAATGAGTTTGGTAATAATCTGCCACACTGTCGAGCGAATCTTTGCTAGTAAATAAAATTTGTTTATTGCGCTTGCCGTTATCAATGGCCTCCACAACGCTGGCAGGTTTTGCGTTTTGCGGCGCAGGTACTCCACTAGTATCTAATTTAGGTTCGACACCTAACATTTGTGACGTTGAGATGGTTCCTTCGCTGCGTCCTAAACCTGCACTTTTAACTTTCACCATACTGTAGAACGGTCCGTGCAGTCGCGTTACCATGGTGTCAGCACCTTTGTTGGTTACGGCCGCCATTGGCTCATTAGGTTTTGCCGTAGGCGGGTTAGTGACATTCCAATGCGCCGTGT
>JANOSN010000024.1:0-1518 GCA_031415895.1 Polaromonas sp.
TTATACCCATAACCTTGGCCTGCCCGAGCTGCGCACCGCCGTAGCCGCCTACGCTAGCAAACTGCACCTGCCGCCCACCCACCAGATCAGCGCTGAGCGCGTGGCCATCACCGCAGGTGGTGTTAACGCACTGATGCTGGCCTGCCAAATATTGATTGACGCAGGCGACGAAGTGGTGGCCATCACCCCCGTATGGCCCAACCTCACTGCCCAGCCCGTGGTGATGGGCGCGGTAGTGCGCTGCGTATCGCTCAAGCCATCTAGCACAAGCGCGTGGCAGCTAGACATGGCGCAGCTGTTGAGCGCAGTCACCTATAAAACCAAAATGCTGATACTGAACGCGCCCAACAACCCCACGGGCTGGACGTTGACCAAAGCAGAGCAACAGATCATCTTGCAACACTGCCGCAGCACAGGCACGTGGATATTGGCCGACGAAGTGTATGAGCGGCTGTACTACGCAGGTGACACGGCCAACGGCTGCGCGCCCAGCTTTTTAGACATCAGCGTGCCTGATGACAAACTCATCGTCGTCGGGTCGGTGAGCAAAAGCTTTTTAATGACCGGTTGGCGTACAGGCTGGCTCATCATGCCGCCTGCGATGGTGGCGCACATGGGCAAGTTGATCGAGTTCAACACCTCGTGCTCTCCCGTGTTTGTGCAGCGTGCGTGCATAGCAGCGTTTGCGCGCAGCGAAGACGTTACGCCCCATGTGGTGGCCCATCTAAAGCACTGCCGCGACACGCTAGTGCCCCTTCTGCAAGCCACCCCGCGCGTGCAGGTGCACGCAGCCAAGGGCGGCATGTATGCTTTTTTCAAGCTGGATGGTTTTGATGATTCACTAGACGTAGCCAAACGCTTGGTACTGCAAGCAGGCTTGGGTTTAGCGCCCGGTAATGCGTTTGCACCCGAGGCGCAGGGCTGGCTGCGCTGGTGTTTTGCGTCTAAGGATGTGGCACGGTTGGAGCAGGGTGTTGAGCGGCTGCAGGGGTGGTTGGTTGCTAACTAGCTTGGTCTTCATTGAAGATGCATGTTTAGCTTGGTCTCGTAGGCCCGGCTAGGTATTCATCATCCGCCCTCATACTGGGGTACCAGAAATCGGTCGGCTGATGAATACCTAGCCGTGTACACAAATGGTCATGCGCTACCGGTAGTTTCTTCGATAGGTTTGTGTTCAACACCGGTAGCTCGCAAAGATGTTCGCAGGCGGGAGAGCGTATGCCGAACGACCGATTTCTGGTACCCCAGTATGAGGGCTTTTGGCATACGCTCTCCCGCCGAAGACCGAGCCCCAAAGACGTCAACAAACCAAAACCCAAAGAAAAACCGCGTGACCCCAAAGAGTTTGGGATAATCACCCCATATGAGCGGCAACACCTTTGGACATTTATTCGCAGTCACCAACTTTGGTGAATCCCACGGCCCGGCTATTGGCTGCGTGATTGACGGGTGCCCACCCGGCATGGCGCTGTCTGAGGCAGATATTCAGCCCGACCTTGACCGCCGTCGCCCCGGCAC
>JANOSN010000025.1:0-8336 GCA_031415895.1 Polaromonas sp.
AGTTTGATGTGGACAAAGGCGCAGTGAAAAGCCGTCGTATTGCGCAGCCTGGTTAGTATTAATTGCTATTATTTACATAGCAATATATGTAATAAATACTTGGACTACTGGCGTTTTCAGCACCTAAAGCACTGAAAACACCTGTTTTTACGATACCTATGATTTCACCGTAGGATCGGCACGGCGTTTCAGGCCAAACACACGTTCGTTAAACCGCTCCAGCATTTTCCAAAACTCTAACTCCTCCAATAAAGGATTTAGAAAGTTAGTCACAGAACAATAGTGAGAATCTTTTTTGCCGCTGTGGTGGCGCGCATGGTGGCGCTGGGTTTGCAGCAGTTTGAACTTTTGCAGCCACGTAATCAAACGACCATTTTCATGCGGTGCGCTGTGGGCCCATTTGTGGATTTGATTGGCATTGGCGCTGATGGCGGCAAACAACCACACATGCCAAGTGAGCAATGCAAGCCACCAAGCACCAACCAGCCCGCCGCAGCGCAAGCTGCAATCACCAGTATCACGTTGGCTTTAAAGCGAAACAATGCCAGCGTGGCAGCGCACACAATGAACAGCGCATTCCCATCCAGCTGCGTCCACAGCCCGCCAATCGATATGCCAGTGGAAGTAGTTGTACCTGCAACTGTACTCACACCAGTATTCAAGCCAGCAGGCCACACGACATGCGTGATAAACAGCCAAGCCAGCGACGCGATCACGCCCACTACCGCAGCGGTGATGGCTTTGAGCGGGGCAGTAAAGCCCAGCTTGCCGTGCGTAGCCTCTACCATCGGCCCGCCCGCTAAGATAAACACAAAGCTGGGTAAAAACGTAAACCACGTGGCCACACATGCGCCTAACGTACCCATGATGATGGCTGCGGGCCCAAGCATGGCACCTGCACCGCTGCGCAAAGTTTCCTGGGCTTGGCCTACATAGCCAATAAAAGCTACGATCATGATTAGCGGCCCGGGCGTGGTCTCTCCCAATGCCAGGCCGTCCATCATCTGCTTGGCGGTTAACCAACCATATTGCTCTACCGCCGCTTGGTTGACATACGGCAGCACCGCATACGCACCCCCAAAGGTGACGAGTGCTGCTTTGCTAAAAAACCAGCCCATTTGCGTGAGAGAGTTTTGCCATCCCAGCGCCCAGATCAAGGCCAGCATGGGCACAGCCCACAGCACCAAGCCCACAGCAAAAATACTGGCCAAGCGTACGCGACTAAAGCGTGCATGCACCGGGGTGGGCGTGTTGTCGTCAATCAATGCGGGCAATGCAGCTACTTGGCCCGCCGCAGTGTGGCCCGCTGCACTAAATTGCGCAGGCGCAGCGCGGGCACCTAGCCAGCCCACCAGCGCCGCGGCTGCCACTACCCACGGAAAGCCAATTTTTAAAAACTCCACTGCGACAAAACTGGCCACAGCCACCGCCCACAAGATGGGCGACTGGGCAGGGCTTTTAAGTGTTTTGCTGCCCACGCGCCACAGCGCATGCACCACGAGAGCCGCTACTGCACACTGCACCCCGTAAAACAGTGCTGCCACCCACGGGATATTGCCGTAGCTGATGTACAGCGCGGACAGTGCAATCAAAATAAAAAGCGAAGGCAACACAAACAGCAGCCCGGCCGCAATGCCGCCACGCGTGCCGTGCATCAACCAACCAATGTAAGTGGCTAGTTGCTGCGCCTCAGGGCCAGGCAGCAGCATGCAGTAATTGAGTGCATGGTTAAACCGCCCTTGGCTGATCCAGCGCCGCTCGTCGACCAGCTCACGCTGCATGATGGCAATTTGCCCAGCAGGGCCACCAAAACTGATGAGGCCTAGCTTGAGCCAAAACTTCAGAGCCTCTATAAAACCGATAGCCGATGGCGCAACCGCTGGGCTTTGGGCCATATTGTCAGGTGCTGCGTGATCCATTAAGCGCCCGCCTCATCTTCACGCTGCCTGCGCTCAGAGGCTAAGCGGCGCAAAGCAGCATCGCTTAAGTTAGGCTGCTTCCAACGGTGCACTTCGGCACGGCCTTGCACTTTGTCTTGGCACCATGCGTATAGCGCGTCATACACGGGCATGGCTGCGGCCAGCATGGCATGGTCGTTGTCTTTATGTAGTCGGGACAATCCTAGCGAGATGGCCAGCAGCCCCGCAGACTCGCCTGCTAGGCCGCAGTCAGTGTCAGCGCCGCGCACGATGCGGGCTAACAAATCAAACGCAGGGTCATGCAAACCAAACCCTTGCAACAAGGCATCAAAGGTGCATTGATCAGCGTTGTGCGACACCGGCGCACCGGGAATGTCAAACGCAATAGCGTTTAAGCGCTTGGCTTCGCTGAGCACTTGTTCTGTGGGCGCGTAGAAAAACTCGGCACGCGGATCGATAAAACGGCGAATCAGCCACGGGCAGGCAATGCGGTCGATCTTGGGCCGCGCGCGGGTGACCCAGCGCGATGCAGCCTCGCCTGTCACGCCCCAGTCTGCGCGTTTGACGATGGTGGGCGCGCCTTGGCTGCGCCATAGCGATATGTTGTCTGCGCTATCCACACCGTCTTCGCCACCTTCTATGCCACCGGCCAGTGCGCGGGCTTGCCAGCCTGCGGCGTTAAGCTGCACCGTGGCATCAGCGCTCACGTTGTGGCCATACACGCAGTACACCACGACATTACGCGGTGGGTGTTGGCGTGCAAAAGCTTCTACGGCTTCGGGCGTGCAGCGTACCGCGCCCGCCACAATGCGTGGGCTGCTGGCAAATTTTGGCTCGCGTCGCACGTCCAAAACTAGCGGCGCATCGGCGCGGCCCAATGCTTCACGCAAGGCGGCAGGGGTGATAGAAAAATGGGGATCAATAGCGGTGTCCATGGTCAATTCCATTCAAAATAGCAGCACTTGGACGGGACACCGTCTATCTACAAAAGATTCGGGAGGCTGAAGTCCCGATAGGTAAATGATAACGCGTTTTTAATCAACGCGGCAATAAAAATTACGCTGCTCGCTTAAAAGCAAACACTGCCATGCTGGCGCGCAGGTTAGGTTGCCAGCGCACAGCTTGGCCATTTTGCATGCCAAACGCATCCGTAATATGCAAGCTATTTTTGCCAGCCAGTTGCTCAAAATCAGCAAACGTTCCCACGCGAATATTGGGTGTGTCGTACCACTGGTAAGGCAGTGTTTTGGTGACTGGCATTTGACCCATCAGCACTTGCAAGCGGTTAGGCCAGTGAGCAAAATTAGGAAACGCCACAATGCCCTGCTTGCCCACGCGCGCAGTTTCGCGCAGCATCACCTGGGCATTGCGCAGGTGTTGTAAGGTGTCGATTTGCAGCACCACGTCAAAGCTTTGGTCTTGGAACATGGCTAAACCTTCGTCAAGGTTTAACTGCACTACGTTCACGCTGCGTGCAACGCAGGCGTGCACATTAGCGTCGTCAATCTCAACGCCATAGCCCGTGCAACCGCGCGTGGCTTGCAGGTGCGCCATCAGCGCGCCATCGCCGCAGCCTAGGTCAAGCACGCGGGCACCTTGCGGCACCATATTTGCTATAGTTTGGTGTAGGGCCAAGCTGCTCATCTGCTTGTTGCCCCCACGCTTGCCACTTCGTGTGCTGCGCTGCTCCCCAAGGGGGTTTTCGCATCTTGGGGCGGCCCGGCGATGCTCAGCTCCTTGCCCACATTCGCAAAATACGAACGCACTACATTCATATAGCGTGCATCGTCGAGTAAAAAAGCATCGTGCCCATGGGGTGCGTCAATTTCGGCATAGCTCACCGAGTGTTTATTGTCCAGCAGCGCTTTCACAATCTCACGGCTGCGTGCAGGCGAGAAACGCCAGTCGGTGGTGAAGCTGATGACTAAAAATTTAGCTACTGCATTAGCGAGCGCTTTGGTCAAATCGCCGCCAGTAGTTTTAGCTGGGTCAAAATAGTCTAAGGCACGGGTTATGAGTAAATAAGTGTTGGCATCAAAGTACTCGGCAAACTTATCGCCTTGGTAACGCAGGTAGCTTTCGATTTGAAATTCGACATCTTGGGTGGTGTACTTGTAACTCGGTGATGTTGAGCCGAGCGCAGCAGGGAGCGTAGGGGCTTTTAACTGTCTACCAAATTTTTCATTCATCACATCGTCACTCAAATACGTGATGTGCCCCACCATGCGTGCAATGCGCAGGCCGCGTTTAGGAATGGTGCCTTGCTGGTAAAAATTACCACCATGAAAATCTGGGTCAGTGGCTATGGCGCGGCGCGCCACCTCGTTAAATGCAATGTTTTCTGCGGTCAAGTTGGGCGCAGTGGCTACGGCCACGCAGTGCTTGATGCGCTGGGGGTAACGCAAAGTCCAGCTCAGTGCCTGCATGCCGCCTAGGCTGCCGCCCATGACAGCAGCCAAGGTGTCAATGCCCAGCGCATCTAACAGCCGCGCCTGCGCGTCTACCCAGTCTTCTACTGTCACAACTGGAAAACTTGCGCCGTACACCGCACCTGTGTCAGGGTTGATATGCATCGGGCCAGTAGAGCCGAAGCACGAGCCTAGGTTGTTCACGCCGATCACAAAAAACTGATCCGTATCCAGCGGTTTGCCGGGGCCAATCATATTGTTCCACCAGCCTTCAGAATTTGGCTGGTCTGCGTAACTGCCCGCTACGTGGTGCGACGCATTCAGCGCGTGGCATACCAACACGGCGTTGGTTTTAGTAGCGTTCAATGTGCCGTAGGTTTCATAGGCCAGCGTGTACGCACGAATTGACGCGCCGCTTTGCAAAGGCAAAGGCGCATCAAACTGCATGAACTGTGGCGTAGCAATCAATGACATACCATTAAAGACAATAAAAAAACCCGAGTTCGCTAAAACGAAACTCGGGTGTTTTTGTGAACACAGTGGTCAGGTTTTAGCAGTATTTATAACGCGCCCGCAAGCTGGTGCAAATCGGCGCTGTTGACAGTATAGCGTGAGTTATTGATTTAGCTCAAATTGGGGGCCAGCACGCGCGCCATGTGCGCCTCGGTCTCACCGCGCCGCGTGGCCATGTCTTGCAACTGGTCTTCGCCGATTTTGCCCACGTTAAAGTAGGTGGCATCGGGGTGGCTAAGGTAAAAACCACTCACGCTGGCAGCCGGTGTCATGGCCATCGATTCGGTAATGCCCATGCCGATATCGTCGCACTGCAGCAGCTTGAACATGTCAGCTTTGCAACTATGGTCAGGGCAGGCAGGGTAGCCAGGCGCAGGGCGAATGCCTTGGTATTTTTCGGCAATCATGTCTTCGTTAGACAAGCCCTCGTTGGCAGCGTAGCCCCACAGGTCTTGGCGCACACGGGCGTGCAAGGCCTCAGCAAAGGCTTCGGCCAAGCGGTCGGCCAAGGCTTTGAGCATGATGGCGCTGTAGTCGTCCAAGTCGTCGGTAAAGTACTTTTCTTTTTTATCTACGCCAATACCCGCTGTTACAGCGAATAACCCAATGTAATCTGCTTTTTGGGAGCTATTTATGCCAGTAGTGCAAGTATTTACTGCTTGAGTAGCTATTAAATTTGTAGCGTTACTATTGACTTTAGGCGCTATAAAGTCTGCCAAGCAGCGGCTGGGGCGCATCACGCCCTCAATCATCTGCTTCTCGGTTTGCTGGCGCATGCCATACCACGTCATGGCCACCGTGCTGCGTGTTTCGTCGGTATAGATTGCTATGTCGTCGTCGTTCACTGCGTTGGCCGGGTAAAAAGCCAGCACGCCGTTGGCCGTCAGCCAGCGACCCTCGATCAGCCGCTGCAACATGCGTTTGCCATCAGCAAAAACACGCACAGCCTCGGTGCCCACTACGTCGTCTTTCAAAATGGCCGGGAAGGGCCCAGCCAAGTCCCAAGTTTGAAAAAACGGGCCCCAATCGATGTACTTGGCCAGCTCGGTCAAGTCAAAATTCTTGAACACGCGGCGGCCAATAAACTTGGGTACGGGCGGCAGGTAGTGTGCCCAATCCACAGGGGTTTTGTTAGCGCGGGCCTTGGCCAGCGACCACATGGGCACTTGCTTTTTATTGGCATGCTGCTCACGTACTTTGGCGTAGTCGGCATTCACCTCATCAATGTACTTGGTGGCATGGTCAGACAGCAGGCCTTGCGCTACGCTCACGCTGCGCGAGGCATCGGGTACATACACTACAGGGCCTTCGTAATGCGGCGCAATTTTAACGGCAGTGTGCACGCGGCTGGTGGTGGCGCCACCAATGAGCAACGGGATTTTACGAATGCGGAAATGGTCGTCTTTTTGCATCTCGGCAGCCACGTACTGCATTTCTTCTAGGCTAGGCGTGATCAAACCCGATAGGCCAATGATGTCAGCACCCTCCACCTTGGCGCATGCCAAAATCTCGTGGCAAGGCACCATCACGCCCATGTTGACGACTTCAAAGTTATTGCATTGCAAGACGACGGTAACAATGTTTTTGCCAATGTCGTGCACATCGCCTTTGTCGGTGGCAATCACAATTTTGCCTTTGGCTTTCACGTCCATGCCAGCAGCGGCTTGCTGCTTTTTTTCTTCTTCGATATACGGCACCAGGTGGGCCACGGCGCTCTTCATCACGCGGGCGGATTTAACCACTTGCGGTAAAAACATTTTGCCTTGACCAAACAAATCACCCACAATGTTCATGCCGTCCATCAACGGGCCTTCGATCACATGCAGCGGGCGGCCACCCTTGGCCAAGATGATTTGGTACACCTCTTCAGTGTCTTCGACAATATAGTCGGTGATGCCACGCACCAGTGCGTGCGACAAACGCTCGTTGACGGGCAGCGCGCGCCATTCGTTCTTTTTGCTGTCGTCTTTGGCAGCGCCCTTGGCACCTTCAGCGACTTCAATCAAGCGCTCGCCTGCATCGGGGCGACGGTTGAGCACGACATCTTCTACGCGCTCGCGCAGCGTGGGCTCTAGTTCGCTGTACACGCCCATCATGCCCGCGTTGACGATGCCCATGTCCATGCCTGCTTGAATGGCGTGGTACAAAAATACGGTGTGAATGGCCTCGCGCACGGGGTCGTTGCCGCGAAAGCTAAAGCTTACGTTGCTCACACCGCCGGATACTTTGGCACCGGGTAAATTGGCTTTAATCCAGCGCGTGGCATTGATAAAGTCCACCGCATAGTTGTTGTGTTCTTCAATGCCGGTGGCAATGGCAAAAATGTTGGGGTCAAAAATAATGTCTTCGGGCGGAAAACCAATCTCGTCGACCAGCACTTTGTAGGCGCGCTCGCAAATTTCGATTTTGCGTTCGTAGGTATCGGCCTGGCCTTTTTCGTCAAACGCCATCACCACAGCTGCAGCTCCATAGCGGCGCAGCAACTTGGCTTGGTGCTTGAATGGCTCCAAGCCTTCTTTCATGCTGATGGAGTTGACAATGCCTTTGCCCTGCACGCAGCGCAGGCCGGCCTCGATCACGTCCCACTTAGAGCTGTCGATCATGATGGGCACACGGCTAATGTCGGGCTCAGACGCTATCAGGTTTAAAAAACGTACCATCGCGGCCTTGCTGTCCAGCATGGCCTCGTCCATGTTGATGTCGATGATTTGCGCGCCGTTTTCTACCTGCTGGCGGGCGACAGCCAAGGCGGCTTCGTATTCGCCGTTCAAAATCATGCGGGCAAAGGCTTTAGAGCCAGTGACGTTGGTGCGCTCGCCTATGTTGACAAACAACGTGCTGCCGCCAATGGCTACGGGCTCTAGGCCCGACAGCTTCATGGGTGGAACTTGCAAGTCTTGAACGGGATCTTGAACTTGGGCTTGGACGGGGGTATTCATGGCTCACCTGTGTAGAAATTAGAATTACTAACGGGCGAGCGTCGTTGCTAGATTACCTTCAAGCCTGGCAAAAGCTGCGCCAAAATGCCTGAAAAATACAAATAATCAGGGTTTTGGTACAAAAAGCTGTTGCTGCAACGCTCCTTGAAGTATGCTCATTTTAAAGCACACTGCACCTTGCTGCTTTAACCCTAATGCTAGACAAAATATTCAACAAAAAATTAGACCCCCAGCAACAGTCTGAAAAGCGCATGCGTGCCCTTAAAGGCTCGGACAGCGCTAACCTGGCGGCTAGCTTGCTTACGGCCCCCACCGCACTCATGCAGCTGAGCGCTCAGGAAGCCAAAGTGGTGGTCAGCTACATGCAGCCTAAGAAAATTGCCGAGGGCACTGTGTTTATCAAAGAGGGTGACGCGCGTGACACTGGCTACATGATGCTGGTGCTAGACGGCGAGGTGACGGTAGAAAACATCGTGGTCAGCCGCACCTCGGCGGTAACGGTGAACGTGTTGGGTCCCGGCAGTTTGATTGGCGAGATGGGCCTAGTCGATGGCGAG
>JANOSN010000026.1:0-2543 GCA_031415895.1 Polaromonas sp.
ATCAGGTGACCAAGCAGGCGCGCTGTTTGAGCCCCGAAAATTAGCCACCGCGCGCTTACGGCCTGATGCAACGTCTTGCACATACACCACCGGCTTGCGTGACTCAAAAGACACATAAGCCAACTGCGCCCCGTTGGGCGACCAAGATGCCGAGATCAAAGGCTCAGGGCTGGCCAACGCGTTTTGCGCGCCCTCGCCGTCTGAATCTGCCACCCACAGGTTATAGCGCGTGCCCGTCTTGGTGATATAGGTGATTCGTGTGGAGAAAACGCCTTTTTCACCCGTAAGTTTTTCATATACAAAATCAGCAATGCGGTGTGCTGTTAAGCGTAAATCACCTTGTGCTACCGCATAGCTTGCCGAGCCTAAGTCTTGCCCACGCACGGTGTCCCACAAGCGGTAACGCACATCAAAACGCCCATCGGCCAGCTTGGTGATGCTGCCTACCAATAAATGATCTGCACCCTTTTGCTTCCACGGGCTCATGTCAGGGCGCGAGATTTCATCTAACGCCGAACCCGCCGTATCAATCGACTTAAACTGCCCAGTACGCAGTAAATCAGCCAACACAATAGCGCCAATTTTTTGCGGCGCACCGTCTTCGCCTTTAAAGCTGGTAATCGCCACAGGCAGCTGGGTAATGCCAACGCCGGAGATTTCGACCTTGAATTGGGCAAAGGCCGGAGTGGGTACACTCACCATTAAGCCGATGTAAGCTAAGAGACAAGCCAAGATCCATCTCATAGTTTTTTGATGTGCAAATCCAAGTTTTCCGGCCGAGTAATTAGACATAGTTTTCATGCAAAAATTCAGTTATGAATACACCCACACTCACAGTTATTATCGCTACAAAAAACGAAGCGCATAACATCGAAGAATGCATTGCGTCTGTGAAATTCGCAGACACAATTTTAGTACTTGACAGTGGAAGCACTGACTCTACTGCCAATATAGCCAGAAATCTAGGCGCGACTGTGCATATTACGGATTGGCCTGGTTACGGAGCGCAACAATTGCGTGGCATTCGACTGGCCCAAAGCGATTGGGTGTTGTCTTTGGACGCAGACGAAAGGATTAGCGAGCCATTGCAAGATGAAATACTTAATGCAATCCGAACTCCGTCCACTAAAAGCACATCGGGTTACAGACTGCCTAGGCAATCTAGTTTCTGCGGCCAATTTATGAAGGCAGGGGGTTGGACGCCCGATTACACCCTGCGATTGGCCAAAACAGACAAAGCCGGTTTTACCGACCATTTTTTGCACGCGCATATGACTGTAGATGGCACTCGTGAAGATTTGAAGCACCCCATAACGCATTACAGCTATCGCAACCTAGACGATGTACTAGAAAAACTTAGCCGCTACTCTAGGGGGGCGGCAATAGATGCCATGGACCGAGGCGCTACATCAGGTCTAACTAAAGCTATATTGAAAGGTTTTTGGGCTTTTTTGCGAACCTACATTTTTAAAGCAGGTTTTATGGATGGACGCATGGGTTTGATATTGGCTCTGTTCAATGGTCAAACCACTTACTATAAATACTTGCGTATTTTTATTAACCAACGTGGCACCTCTGTGCTGCCCAATAGTTAATTTAACCAACTTGTTATGGTTATTGAACACAATATGTAGCCATTGCCTTAGCACTCACATGACTCATCAAAGTCATTTCAATATGCCAACTTATTACTTATGTGTATTTTATGCAGGCAGATAGTCTTATCCATCGCCTGCAGTCTCGCTTTCGTTTAGCTTTACTGTTTGTCATTGTAATTACGCCTAGCCTAGGTACAGCTTTATCCGCCATGGGTAGACTGCTGCTGGTCGTATCTGCCTTGGTGGTCTTAGTCTTTGGCACACGGCCTAAAGAGGATTCATCCAAGTTACTCTACCGCAGTTGTTTATTGACAGTTTTGCTGGCCATTGGTTATATGGCATTGTCCGCAACGTGGGCTGATGCTGGGAACGATAAAGTTTGGTCAGCTTGGCTGCGTCATGCTCGTTTGTTAACTATCCCTTTGATGTACGTGCTGATATACAGCTACGCAGAAGCGCGCAGCGTGTTGCGTGTTTTCTTGCTAGGGCAAATGTTTGTAGTTGTCAGTGCTTGGCTATTAGTTGCTGGCATTAAGGTGCCTTGGGCTACATCTCATGCTGCAGCATCGAACTATTCAGTGTTTGGCTCTTACTTAGAGCAATCTATCTCTCAGGCCGTGTTAGTCGCCATGCTGTGGCATCAACGGCATTGGGTGTTTGGGGCGCGTGGGCAGTGGTTAGCTATCGCTTTTGCCGCAATTACTTTGGTGCACACTCTGGGCTTTTTGATAGGTCGTAGCGGACATGTTGTAGCTTTAGGCTTAATTGCTTTAGCTATTGTGTATGAGTTGCCCAAACGTTTTAAATGGATCGCCGTTGTAGTGCCTTTTGCATTGTTGGCGGTAGCTTTTACAGGCTCCAAAAACTTTCGTGATCGCGCGCAAGCCGTACAAAATGAGATACAGACTTTTAAAAACAAGGCAGATGTAGCAACATCATCGGGGC
>JANOSN010000027.1:0-3622 GCA_031415895.1 Polaromonas sp.
CCGTGTTACGGCTGCAGGCCAGTTCCGCAGGTTTAAGCTTTTTTAGATTCACCAATCAGCAATTTGTTATCGCTGAGGTACATGTGCTCTGGCACTTCTAGGTTATCGGGTGCAGGCTTGTTCTTGTAAACACGGCCAGCCATGTCAAAGGTAGAGCCATGGCATGGGCATAAAAAGCCGCCTTGCCAATCATCACCCAAAGAGGGTTGCGCGCCCGTGGCGAACTTGTCTGAAGGAGAGCAGCCCAGATGCGAGCAAATGCCCACGCCCACAAACACCTCAGGTTTCAACGAACGGTATTCATTACGCGTATCAAGCATGGGGGTCAAATCAGCTGGATTGCGCTTGGAGTCTGGGTCAGCCAATAAGCCTGTGACTTTTTTCAGCGTTGCTAACTGTTCTGGCGAACGGCGGATGATCCACACTGGCTTGCCACGCCATTCCATGTCATTTTTTCGCCCACTTTGAGGGCAGAAATGTCCACTTCCACGGCTGCGCCTGCCGCCTTGGCTTTTTCAGACGGGCTAAAACTACTGACAAATGGAATAGCGGCAAAACCGCCTCCAATAATGCCAGCGCCGCCGGTTAAGGCGAGCATGTTACGTTTGCTTTTATCCACTTCACTCATGGAATTCCTCAATTTTTTGGGTACTTAGGGACAACCCCTGATTGTAGCCCACGCACAGGGGTAAATTTAATGCCCTGCCCACAAGATGGACTCCAAAGCGCCCCCAACCTCATTCATAGCGATGGTCTGCGGCACAGTTAGGCATGATGTGTATCGACATGCAAACCGGTAAAAGTAGAGATTTTCGCAATATGTGGCTTGACAACCTACTTTATGTGGGGATACTCCCGCACTAGGTGCACTTTGTGTGTAGCCGTGCGCACCGGCGGCATAACAACAGGAGTATTTGTATGGGAATGATGCAAGAATTTAAAGATTTCGCCATGAAGGGCAACGTCATGGATTTGGCGGTAGGTGTCATCATTGGTGCCGCTTTCGGCAAAATTGTGGATTCCTTGGTCAAAGATATCATCATGCCTATCGTAGGCTTGGTGTTTGGCAACGTAGATTTTTCCAATATGTTTATCACATTGGGCAAAATACCGGCCGACTTCAAAGGCTCGCCCACATCCTTCGCTGACCTGAGCAAAGCTGGCGTCAACCTGTTGGGCTACGGCAACTTTATTACCATTTTGGTCAACTTCCTGATCTTGGCCGCTGTGATCTTTTTGCTGGTCAAGCAAATGAACAAGATGAAAAAGGCCGAGCCAGCAGCTCCTGCACCAGCCACGCCAGAAGACATCGTGTTGCTGCGCGAGATTCGTGACAACCTGAAGAAGTAATTTTTACTTCTCTCTATCTTTCTAGGTAGCCACAAGCCGCATACCCTGCAAGGGTTATGCGGTTTTTTGTTGCCTGATTGGGCTGCCATGCCCTGCTGCGGCCTGCATTGCCCGGCTTTGTGCGTTAGATAAAAGGGCTAGGCGATCAAGCGCTTGGCCTGGCGCACAGCCTCGATCAAGCTGCTGGCATCAGCCACACCTTGGCCTGCGATATCAAACGCCGTGCCGTGGTCGGGGCTGGTGCGCACCAGCGGCAGGCCTAGGGTGACATTGACGCCTTTGTCCACACCCAAGTACTTCACCGGGATCAAGCCTTGGTCGTGGTACATGGCCACCACTACGTCAAACTTGGCAAACCCGCGCGCTTGCATAAACACCGTGTCCGGGGGCAAAGCGCCGTAGCAATCGATGCCTTGCTCACGGGCTGCGGCAATAGCAGGGTTGATGATGTCGGTTTCTTCGCAACCAAACAGCCCACCCTCGCCTGCGTGTGGGTTAAGCCCCGCTACCGCTATGCGTGGCGCCCTGCCCATTGTTTTGCTCAATGCCAAGTGGGTGATGCGCAAGGTTTGCAGCACGTTGTCATGGGTCACTGCGTCAATCGCTTGGCGCAGGCTGGTGTGAATGCTGACCAGCACGGTGCGCAGCTCGTCGTTGGCCAGCATCATGCGCACGGGCACTTGCTGCAGCGGTTGCTTTAAATAGGCTGCCGCCTCAGCCTGTAGTAGCTCGGTATGGCCTGGGTAGGGCACACCAGCGGCGCTCCAGGCCTCTTTGTGGATGGGCGAAGTCACCATAGCGGCTACTTCGCCGCGCAGCGCGGCGCGCGCGGCCCATTGAACGCATTGGAATGAGAAATACCCAGCTATTTTGCTCACTAGTCCAAGGTTTAACTGCTCAAGCAGCTCTGATTTTGATAGCGACTGCCTTGCGTCGTGTGTTGGCAACTGCAGCACTGGCAGGCTACGCACAGGGGCTTTCAAAGCATCTTGGGCAGTCGCTAGCTCGGCCACTGGCATGGTACCGTCCACTTGGCTAGCTGCTGCGCGCATCAACGCCACATCGCCCACCACAAAGCAGCCACGCATCACATCGGGCGCGTCCCGAAAGGCTTTGACCACGATCTCGGGGCCAATGCCAGCGGGGTCGCCGGGGGTGATAACAATGGGTAGCGAAGAAGCGTAGGTAGACATTTGCATCAAACTAAGCGGTACGTCAAAATAGATAAATCATCAACACGGCTTGGGCGCTTGAGCTGCCCTAGGGAGGAAACCATGCAAGCTAAACCTTACCACGTCCTGCGCCCTGCGCGTTATACGCGCGCAGCTGCAGCTACCGCTTTGGCAATAAGCTTTTGCACCCAGGTCTGGGCGCAAAGCATTCAACCCGGGTTGTGGGAAACCAGCAGCAAAATTGCAGGCGGCAGCGGTGAAGCGGGCCAAAAAATGTCGCAATTGCAAAACCAAATGGCCAATATGCCCCCAGAGCAACGCAAAGCCATGGAGGCCATGATGTCGCCCGAAGCGCAAAAAGCCCGCATGGCACAAATGCAGCAGCAAATGGCCAAAATGCCGCCCGAGCAGCGCAAAGCGATGGAGCAAGCGATGAACACCATGTCGAACATCAGCATGGGCAGCGACGGCGGCGCGCTGATCAAAATGTGCATCACCCAAGAGATGATCGACCGCAAAGACTGGATGGGTAAAACCGAAGGCAAATGCACCCGTACCGCCAGCCCCGCCGTGGGTAATGTACAAAAATTTAGCTTTACCTGCACCGACCCGGCCAGTAGCGGCGAAGGCACCCTGACTTTTTTAAGCAAAACCAGTTACTCCAGCAGCATGAAGATCAACGCGGTGCGCAACGGCAAACCTGAGAGCATGGCGTTTGAGTCGAGCGCCAAGTTTTTAGGTACAGACTGCGGGGCGGTCAAACCTCTGTCGGCTGCTACCCAAAAATAAACTGTTTAGGGCAACGTCGGGCGTTTCAGGTAGTTAAAGAGACTGTCAAGCGCACCTCACACCCACCGCTTCAGGCCGAGTCCAATCACCTCCTGCTGGGTTGTCAATGTCAATAAACATGTGCTCCAACCTCAGCTGCTGCGCCACATGCGCCGCCACGGCGGGCGCGCCGTAGCGCTCGCTAGCGTGGTGGCCGCAGGCGATGTAGGCCACGCCCATCTCACGCGCGTAGTGGGCTTGGGGTTCAGATATTTCACCGGTGATGTACACATCGGCCCCAGCGGCGATAGCGGCTTCAAAATAGCCTTGTG
>JANOSN010000028.1:0-2674 GCA_031415895.1 Polaromonas sp.
AAACGCTGAGGGCGACGTAGAGATGGCGCGCCAAGTCAAAGGCCTAGACATGATAGTAGGTGGCCACAGCCAAAACCCCGTGTGCATGCTGGATTCACTCAACCGTAACGACACCTACCAACCCGGCGCTGCCTGCAAGCCCGACCAACAAAACGGCACCTGGATTGTGCAAGCCCACGAGTGGGGCAAATACGTAGGCCGTGCAGATTTTGAGTACGCAGGCGGTCAATTAAAGTTAGTCAAGTACGAGCTGATTCCTGTCAACTTGAAAAAGACCGTCAAAGGGGCAGACGGTAAAGACAGCAAAGTTTTTGCCACCACCGAGATCAAAGAAGATGCAGCCACGCTGGCCATGCTGCAGCCCTTTCAAGACAAAGGCCGCGCCGAGCTAGACAAAGTGGTGGGCGAGTCCGACGGCAAGCTAGAAGGCGACCGCGCAGTGGTGCGCGCCAAGCCCACTAACCTGGGCGTGTTCCTGGCCAGCGTCATGCAACAGCGCGCCAAAGCCGATGTCGGCATCATGAACGCAGGCGGTGTGCGCGACTCGTTGCCCGCAGGCAAGCTGACCTACAAAGACGTGCTCAGAGTGCAGCCCTTTGGCAACATGTTGGCCTATGTCGATTTCAGTGGCAAAGAACTCACAGAGTATTTGGATGCTGCTGCCAAAATGAGCGCAGGCTCAGGCGCATTCGCACAGTTCTCAGGCGTGCAACTGATCATTGAAGGCGGCGTTATCAAGTCCGCCACCATCAAAGGCGCAGCCATTGACCCCGCCAAAACTTACCGCCTAGCGCTGAATAACTTTCAAGCCAACGGCGGCGACGGTTACCCTAAGCTGTCCAACCATCCGGGTTATGTCAACACCGGGTTTGTAGATGCCGATGTAATGCGCGAGTACCTGAGCAAGAACGGTATTAAAGCGGCTAGCTTTGAACCGGGTGAAGCTGTGGTGCGCCGCTGATTTTGTTTGAAGATTGCTCAGATAACTTGGTCACTGCTATGTGACCAAGGTTAATGCTGCATCTTAGTCAAAGCGGGCAATGTCGATTTAAGGCCCAAAAAAACACGGTTTACAAAATTACTCAATGGATTGAGTAAAATATCTCAATCCATTGAGTAATTTATTATGCCCTCTGAAATTCGTCGTATCGCACTTGCTACTTTCACTGCACGCCTACAAGAACCTAGACGGTTTTTACAGGTTGTGGCTGGGCCGCGCCAAGTGGGTAAAACCACATTGGTACGGCAGGCTTTGGCTGCGCTGCAACAATCACCACTGAGTGCTGGCATCGCGCAGCATAGCGTTAGTGCAGACAACCCCGGTCTTGCGGGCAGCAGCTGGCTTACTACGCAGTGGGAGACAGCGCGGGCTTTGGCGGCGCAAGCGGGTGCCTGCGTGTTGGTGTTAGACGAAGTGCAAAAACTGCCGGGTTGGACTGAAGAAGTCAAACGCTTGTGGGACGAAGACACCCGTGCTGGGCGTGACGTGCGCGCTGTTATTTTAGGCTCTGCACCATTGCTGATTGCACGGGGCTTAACCGAGAGCATGGCGGGGCGCTTTGAGATAACGCGGATGGGGCACTGGCGCTACAACGAAATGCGCGAAGCATTTGGGTTTACCTTAGACCAGTTTATTTACTACGGCGGTTATCCTGGGGCTGCAACGCTGATAGGCAACGAGGCCCGCTGGGCTGCGTATGTACGTGACGCATTGATCGAAACCACCATCAGCAAAGACGTATTGCTAATGAGCCCCGTGCAAAAGCCTGCGTTGCTACGCCGCGTGTTTGATTTAGCCTGCCGTTACAGCGGCCAAGAGCTAAGCTACCAAAAGATGATGGGTCAACTGAGCGATGCAGGCAACACCACCACGCTGGCGCATTATCTGCACTTGCTTGAAGGCGCAGGTATGGTTTGTGGCCTGCAAAAATACGCTGGCCAAGTTGTGCGCCAGCGTGCATCAAGTCCTAAGCTGCAGGTGTTTAACACAGCCTTGATGGGTGCCATAGCAGCCACCGAAGGATTTGGATATGCGCGATTACGTGCTACCCCCGAGCTCTGGGGCCGCGTGACTGAAAGCGCTGTGGGGGCAGAACTGCTGGCACGCCACCTGGAGCACAGCAGCACCCAACCATTAATTTACTACTGGCGCGAAGGCGCTAGTGAGGTGGACTACGTGGTGCGGCAGCAGGGGGAGCTGTTCGCCTACGAGGTTAAGAGCGGTGCCCATATGGGCAATGTGCCAGGGCTTGATGCTTTTCGCACACACCACAGCACAGCTCGACCCTTGGTATTGGGCAAGGGCGGGCTACCCTTAGACGCATGGTTTACTGCTTCTTGATGCTGGGAGATTAAAAAAAGGGGAGCCGAAGCTCCCCTTTTTACAAGCTGCACGCGGCTATTGCTCTACGTGTTCATGACCGTGTCTAAATGCTGGCATGGCAGGGAACATTGTGTAGTCACTGCGTGTTTTCTGAGTCTGTACAGGGCTGCCTTTGATGCCGTTGACCGATTTGGTGGTCATGGCGAATTGCAGTGTGGAGTACGCTACAGCATCAATGTTGATGTCAAAAGCAAATAGATTGACATTGCCATAATTATCACAAGCCTTGTGGTAGCAGGGGTCGTAGGCTGTACCCACAATGCCGCCCCACACTTCAGCCTCAGCTACCGT
>JANOSN010000029.1:0-1579 GCA_031415895.1 Polaromonas sp.
CCTGGGCTTGCACGCTCACGTCTAGCGCGCTGGTGGGTTCGTCGCACACCAAGAACTCAGGCTCGGTAGCCAATGCCCGGGCAATGGAGATGCGCTGGCGCTGGCCGCCTGAAAACTGGTGGGGGTACTTGACCATGTCCAGCGGCGACAGGCCCACTGAGGTCAACAGCTGGCCCACACGCTCTTTAAGTTGCGCGGCATCTTCTATCAGGCCGTGCTCTTTGAGTGGCTCGCCCACAATGTCTTCCACCTTCCAGCGCGGGTTCAGGCTGGCGTAGGGGTCTTGAAAGATCATTTGGATGCGTTCGCGCAGCTTGCGGCCGGCTGGGGTTTTGTAGGTGGCGTGGGCGTCCATACCGTCAAAGGCAAAGCTGCCGCGTGTGGGCTGGTACAGGCCCACCATTAGGCGGGCCACGGTGCTTTTGCCGCAACCAGACTCGCCTACCAAGGCGAGGGTTTTACCCTTCTCAATTTCAAAGCTCACGCCGTCGACTGCGTGCAGCATGACTTTGGGTTTGCGCTCTAGCACGCGGGTGAGCAGCGGGGGCGAGACGTCAAAGGTCATCGCAATGTCTTTGACCTGGATCAACACTTTGTTAAGAGTACTCATGCTGCAGCTCCTGACGGGCTGACCAGCCAGCAGGCTGCCCGGGTAGCACCAGCTTGCATCAGCTCAGGCCGCTCGGTGGTGCAGCGCGCGTGCACTTTGTCGCAGCGCGGGTTAAAGGCGCAGCCTGTGGGAATAGCGTTTAAGCGGGGCATGGAGCCTTCGATTTGGTGCAGGTGCTCGCGGTCGACCGTGATGTCGGGGATGGCGGCCATCAGGCCTGCGGTGTAGGGGTGGGCGGGGCGGTTAATCACCTCATGCACAGGGCCAATCTCGACGATGCGGCCAGCGTACATCACGGCCACGCGGTCGCAGGTCTCGGCAATCACGCCCATGTCGTGGGTGATCAGCATGACGGCGGCACCACGGGACTTGCAGATGTTTTTAAGCAAGGTGATGATCTGCGCTTGGATCGACACATCTAGCGCGGTGGTGGGTTCGTCCGCCACGATCAGTTGCGGCTCGGCGGCCAGGGCCAGTGCAATCACCACGCGCTGGCGCATGCCGCCAGAGAACTGGTGGGGGTAGTGGTCAATGCGCTGCTCGGCGGCGGGGATACCGGTGTCGTTAAGCAGGTCAATGGCGCGCTGGCGGGCCTCTGCGGCGTTAACGGGCAAATGGGTTTGGATGGTTTCTATCAACTGACGGCCCACGCTGTACAGCGGGTTCAACGATGTCAGCGGGTCTTGAAAGATCGCGCCAATCTTGCGGCCCCGGATGTGGCGCATTTGCTCATACGGCAGATTGTCAATACGCTGGCCATGCAGGCTGATCTGGCCGCTGGCAATGCGCCCGGGCGGCTCTAGCAGGCCGATGATGGAGGCCCCGGTGAGGGACTTGCCCGCACCCGATTCACCCACCACCCCCAAGATCTCTCCGGGGGCAATATCAAACGAAATACCGTCCAAGGCGCGCAGGTCGCCCCGGCGGTTAGGAAATTCGACCACGAGGTCTTTGACTTCTAACAGGCTC
>JANOSN010000030.1:0-4000 GCA_031415895.1 Polaromonas sp.
GCCCGCTTCAATCAGCGCCAAGCAAGCTAGCTGCAGCGCTGCAGACGCCCCAGCGGTAATGACTATGCGCCTTGCGGGCACCTGTACCCCAAAACGGGTGGCGTACCAAGCGCTAATGCGCTCGCGCAGCGCGTGCATGCCGTTGGCTTGGGTGTACTGCGTTACGCCATCGCGTATGGCGCGTTGCGCGGCCTCTTGCACCAAGGGTGGGGCGGTAAAGTCTGGCTCGCCAATGTTGACGAAGATCATTGGCTTGTCGGTGTGGGCCACTTTGGCAGCCAGCTGCGAGGCGGCTTTGCCAACCTCCATCACATAAAACGGTTCAATCTTTTGCGCGCGTTGTGATATCCGCATAGTGTGGTGGATAAGCGTTAATTATTTGGCGGCTTTAGCGTGCTTGTTGCTAGGGGCTTTGTCGTTGCCCACCTCGGCGGCGCGCAGGGCAGGGGCTAATTTGTTGAGCACGCCGTTCACATACTTATGGCCATCGGTGCCGCCAAATGCTTTGGCCTGCTCGATGTATTCGTTCAGCACCACGCGCCATGGCACATCTAGGCAATGCTCTAGCTCGTAAGCGCCCAGCCACATGACTGCGCGCTCGACCGGCGATATTTCTGCTAACGGGCGGTCAAGGTGGGGCACGATGATCGCATCCAATGCATCGGCATGGCTTACGCAGCCGTGAAATAGTGCGTCGTAATGTGCGGCGTCTGCTTTGCTAAAGCCTTGCAGGTCACGGGTGAATATATCAATATCACCGGCTTCGTTTTTGCCCACTAAATGTTGGTACAGCGCCTGAATAGCGAACTCGCGCGCGCGTGTGCGGCCTGAGCGTGCGGGCGCTTTGGTTTTTGTGTCTGACGCAGGCTTGGCAGGCTTAGCCGGGTGGCTGTTAGGTTGCAGTGTGTTGCTCATTGCGTTAGGCCAGTTCGTTCAAAAGATTGGCCATTTCTACGGCTACGCGGGCTGCGTCTGTGCCCTTGTCAGTCTGGCGCGCCACGGCTTGGGGCATGTTCTCAGTGGTGATGATGGCGTTGGCCACAGGCAGCTTGTAGTCCAGTGCTATTTTGCTCACGCCTGCGCCAGACTCATTGGCTACCAGTTCAAAATGGTAGGTTTCGCCGCGCACGATGCAGCCTAGTGCAATCAGTGCATCGTATTGATTTTTTTCAGCCAGTGCTTGCAGTGCTACTGGCACTTCTAATGCGCCTGGTACCAGCACGTGGTCAATATGCTTTTCAGCCACACCCAGCGCGATCAATTCTTTTTTGCACGCATCAGCCAGCGCGTTAGTGATGCTTTCGTTAAAACGCGCTTGCACAATACCGATGTACAGCTTGCGCCCATCTAGCATGTCGCGGCTGGCTTTGCCTTTGTCTGCACCAAACATTTTTTATCCTTATTCTGCGTTAGCAATAAAACCAGCGACTTCTAGGCCATAGCCTGCCATGCTGGGCATGCGGCGCGGCTTGCCCATCAGCATCATGCGGCTGACACCGGCTTCGCGCAAAATCTGCGCGCCAATACCGTAAGTGCGCAGGTCCATGCGGCCACGCTCGGGTGCTTGAGACGATTTGGCCAAGCCATCAAACTGCGCTACCAATTGTGCAGCACTTTCGCCGCAGTTGAGCAGCACAGCGACACCACGGCCCTGTTGCGCAATGTATTTCAAGCTAGCGTCTAGGCTCCAGCTGTGCATCGGGCGGTTCACTTCTAGCGCATCGAGCACGCTTAAGGGCTCGTGTACGCGGGCAGGTATCGCGTCTTCAGGGCTCCACTGGCCTTTAACCAAAGCCAGGTGCACGCCTTGGCTGGTTTTGTCTTTAAAGGCCAGCGCAGTAAATTCACCATAGGTTGTTTGCATGGTGCGCTGGCCAATTTTTTCGACCAGGCTTTCGGTGCGGCTGCGGTGCTCAATCAAATTAGCAATCGTGCCAATTTTTAAACCATGCTCGGCGGCAAACAATTGCAAATCTGGCAGGCGGGCCATAGTGCCATCGTCTTTCATGATCTCGCAAATCACCGCGCTGGCCGAGCAGCCAGCCATGGCCGCTAAGTCGCAGCCTGCCTCGGTGTGGCCTGCACGCATCAGCACGCCACCGTCCACTGCCTGCAGCGGAAAGATGTGGCCGGGCTGCACTAAATCATCGGCCTGGGTGGCTTTAGCTACGGCCACCTGAACGGTGCGCGCACGGTCTGCAGCGCTGATGCCGGTGGTCACGCCTTCGGCGGCTTCAATGGACACGGTAAACGCGGTGCTGTGCTTGGTGCCATTGCGCGTGGCCATGGGCGGCAATTTTAAATGCTCGCAACGCTCTTTAGTCAAGGTCAAACAAATCAAACCACGGCCAAAGCGGGCCATAAAATTAATCGCTTCGGCGCTGACGTGGTCAGACGCTAAAACCAAGTCGCCTTCGTTTTCGCGGTCTTCTTCATCGACCAAAATCACGATCTTGCCTGCAGCCATGTCGGCCACAATGTCTTCAACTTTGGATATGGCAACAGGTGCCAGTGTAGATTTGATGGCGTGTAACGACATAGTGTTGTCCTTCAAGCAGGGTGAGTTAGTGGCTGCACATTGGCTGTGCCAGATAGCGACAGCATGCGTTCTACATAGCGCGCGACGGTGTCAATTTCTACGTTAACAGGTGAACCGGCTTTGAGTGCACCCAATGCTGTATTGTCGACAGTGTGGGGGATCAGGTTAATGCTGACTTCGCTGCCTTGTGCTGAATCGGCTACCGAATTGACAGTCAAGCTCACACCGTTAATGGTGATAGAGCCTTTGTAGGCGAGGTATTTGGCTAAGGCGGGCGGTGCCATGACGCGCAGCTCCCAGCTTTCGCCTACTTGCGCAAAATAACTCACATGGCCTACACCGTCAACGTGGCCGCTCACAATGTGGCCGCCTAAGCGGTCTTGCGCGCGCAAGGCTTTTTCAAGGTTAACGGTATTCAGGGCGTCCAGGCCAGCGGTTTTGTCCAGCGATTCGGCAGAGATGTCGATGGTGAACTGCCCTGCAGCCGCGTCGAGTGTGGTGACTGTCATGCAAGCGCCGTTGAGCGCTATGCTATCACCTAAGCCTACGTCGTCTAGGTAAGCTGTGGGCGCAGCAATAGTCAGGCGTTTGCCGTGAAAGGAACTGCTGCCGAGCGGGTGGATAGCGGCGATGCGCCCCACACCTGTAATGATGCCTGTAAACATAGTTGTATTTTCGCAGGGTTTAGGCCCGTTGCTGCTACAAAAAGGCACTAAACCCTAAAAAGCGCAGTGCGCGCCAGCTAAGTGAGCAGAGAGATTAGAAACTGTAAACTATAAAAATAATAGCAAACTAATCAATAAATGCTTGGACTATGAGCATATTTCATTGCCAAAAATGCCTTTAGAGTGATTTGAGCGCCAGCGGCGCATCCATAGTATGAACCTGCTGGGTAGAGCAGAGAGGCTCAAAACTGATCACGCCCCTGTACGCGCGCCACAATGCGCAAGTCTTCGCCCACCATCTCTGCAGATTTAAACTGCAGCTGCACTGCATCAGCCAGCGCGGCCAAAGCAGGCGTGTTGGCCATGCCCATGCCAGGGCCCAGCAGTTTGGGTGCCGTGTAAATCACCAGCTCATCCACCACGCCCGCGTTGATCAGCGACCCGTTAAGCTTAAAACCCGCCTCTACATGCAGCTCGTTGATCTCGCGTTGGCCTAGATCAAGCATCATGGCGTGCAGGTCAACTTTGGAGCTATCTGCCTCGGGCAAAAGTACCACGGTAGCACCTAAGGCTTCGAGGGCTTTTTGTTTTGCAGGATTAGGCTGCGCAGCGTAAATGATGATGGAGCGGCCGGGTATAGACGCAAGTACTTCTGCACTTAGGCCAAAGTTAAGCTCATGTTTTGTTGCAGCGACAGAATTTGTTTTGGCGTTACCTAAATCTGCGTTACCTACAGCTGCGATATTGACACCTGCGCTAGGGCCACCTTGGCTGGCCGGTACTTTGCCCAGTGTCG
>JANOSN010000031.1:0-2279 GCA_031415895.1 Polaromonas sp.
CGCAGCGCGCACATGGGCGGGCGCGGGCCAATCGGGTTGCATTAAAGGTATGGGCATTTTTAAATCTCTAGCGGCGGTGCGCAGTGTCGTAAGCGTGTAGGCACTGTACCTTATAGTCTGCTACGATAAATTTACCTTTTAACTTTCACACACAGGCCAGCCCATGAAAACTATGGAAACAGATTACCTCGTGATAGGCAGCGGCGCATCGGGCATGGCCTTTGTGGACACACTGGTGCAAGAGACTGATGCGCACATCACCATCGTAGACCGCCATGCCAAACCCGGTGGCCACTGGAACGATGCCTACCCTTTTGTCGCATTGCACCAGCCCTCAGCTTTTTACGGTGTCAACTCGATGGAGCTGGGCACCCGCAGCAAAGACACCTTTGGTGTGAACCAAGGACTGTACGAGCTGGCCTCTGGCCCCGAGGTAAGCGGCTACTACAACAAAGTAATGCACCAAAAGCTACTGCCCACAGGTCGCGTAAGCTACCACCCCATGTGCAATTATTTGGGCGACGGTAAATTTGTGTCGCTGCTCTCAGGCCAGCAAACGCAAGTGACCATTCGCAAAAAACTGGTCGACGCTAACTACTTCGGCCCTAGCGTGCCAGCCACCCACACACCCCAATTTAAAGTGGCCGACGGTGTGCGCATGGTTACGCCCACAGGTTTGGCCCAGCTGTGGCAGCGCCCCGATCAACTGCAAAATCAACTGCAAAATCGGCCTGCCCACTACGCCATCTTGGGTGCTGGCAAAACAGCGATGGACGTAGGCATTTGGTTGCTCAACTGCGGCGCAGCGCCAGAATCTATCAGCTGGGTGATGCCGCGCGACTCGTGGCTAGTTAACCGCATCACCACGCAGCCAAGTGCAGAGTTTTTTAACCACTCCATTGGCGGGCAAGCCGCGCAAATGCAAGCCATGGCCGAGGCTACCAGCATTGAAGACATGTTTTTGCGTCTAGAGGCCAGCGGACAAATGCTGCGCATTGACCCGCAGCACACGCCCACCATGTTTCACTACGCCACCATCTCGGTAGGCGAGGTAGCGCAACTGAGCCGCATTACCCAAGTCATTCGCATGGGCCGCGTGCAAGCCATCGAGGCAGGCGCTTTGGTGATGGCACAAGGCCGCCAAACCATGCATGCCAACACGCTGTACATCGACTGCACCGCATCGGCAGTAGAGCCCCGGCCCCTGCTGCCGATTTTTCAAGACAACAAAATTGTGCTGCAACTGGTGCGTGCACCGCTGCCTACTTTTAGCTCTGCCATGATTGCGTATGTAGAGGCGCACTATGAAGGCGATGCGCAAAAAAACCAACTGTGCGGCAACGTGCCCTTTCCCACCAGCGTTGCAGGCTACGCACGCGCCAGCATGGCCAATATGGCCAACCAAATGCAGTGGGCACAAGACAAAACCCTGCGCAACTGGATGCGCGACAGTCGCCTAGACGGCTTTGGCAAACTGCTGGCCAGCGTGGACCCCAGCGATACCGAAAAAATGACCATTCTCGGAAAAATGCGCCAGCACGCTATGGCTGCTGCGGGTAATGTACCCAAGCTGCTGGCGGCTGAAGCTCAGCGCGCTGGTGCTTAGTGGTAGCGCTGCTGCGCTACGTGCCAAACTTGCAAAATTTCTACCGTGTCAGCACTTACGCGGTAAGAGACTAAATAATTGGGATGAACAACCAGTTCGCGCACCTCTACAAATTCAGTGCGTCGGCCTAAAAACGGGTGCTGCTGAAGCAGATTTACGCTTTTTTTAATTTGCTTTAGCAGCTTGGTCGCGGCCTTGGGATTGTCTTTTGCTATGAACGCACCCACTTCATCCAGCATGAAATTAGCCATGCGTGTCCATACGATGCGCATCAAGCACCATACTTCTTAAAAACTGCATTAACTTCTTCATCGGTTGCAAACTCGCCCCTGTCTGCTGCCGCAATAGCCAGCTTAAGGTTTTCAATCTGCGGTATGCGCCAGTCTAAATAATCGCTCAGCGCATTGGCTGCAATGGTGGCTTTAGACTGCCCCGCCAAGGCTGCGTATTTGTCTAGCCGCTCTTTAAGTTCGGGCGATACACGCACATTAAACTGCTCTTTAGCAGCTGGCAAATCAAAGGTGGGACTGGGCATAATTAGTTCCGTGCTATCAATTGCTAGCACTCTGCTAGCAATTGATAGCATTGTAGCCTAAAGCATGATTTATACGTCAGTACACCTTACGTTCGAACTTGTGTACGCCCTAGCGCTTGGGCAGTGAGTAGCTGCGCG
>JANOSN010000032.1:0-1101 GCA_031415895.1 Polaromonas sp.
TGGGCATGCGGGGGTCGTCCCAGCCGTTTACTTTGCCTTCGTTCACCAGCTGGGCCAGCTTGCGTTTGCTGGTGACAACGTAGGTTAGGTTGAGCCGCGCAAATTCGTACTGGTGGGGTGGGGGGCTGGCTAGCAGGCCGCCTTCTACCAATCTTGCCAGCAGCCAGTCATACCACGGGCGCTGGTCTTCAAACTCTAGGGTGCAAATGCTGTGGGTGATGTTTTCTAGCGCGTCTTCAATGGGGTGCGCAAAGGCGTACATGGGGTAGATGCACCAAGTGTCGCCAGTGTGGTGGTGGGTGGCGCGGCGTATGCGGTAGATGGCGGGGTCGCGCAGGTTGATGTTGGGCGATGCCATGTCGATTTTGGCTCTTAAGACCATCGATCCATCAGGGTGCTTGGCATCGCGCATTTCTTTAAAGCGTGCCAAGTTGTCTGCTGGGCTGCGGGTGCGGTAGGGGCTGTCGATACCGGGCTTGTTAAAGTCGCCTCGGTTGGCCTTCATGTCTTCGGCTGATTGCTCGTCTACGTAGGCTAGGTTGGCTTCTATCAAATACTCAGCGGCGCGGTACATAAAGCCGAAATAGTCGCTGGCTTGGTAGGGCGGGGCATCTTTAGCGCCGTTCCAGCTAAAGCCTAGCCATTTCACGGTGTCGATGATGGCGTTAACGTATTCGGTGTCTTCTTTTTCAGGGTTAGTGTCGTCAAAGCGCAGGTGGCACACGCCGCCGTAGTCGGCAGCCAGGCCAAAGTTAATGCAGATGCTTTTGGCGTGGCCTATGTGCAGGTAGCCATTAGGCTCGGGCGGGAAGCGGGTGCGTATTTTGTCGGCATCGGGCGCGCCTGCGGCGTGGTGCGCCGCGTCGCCGGGGGTGCCTGCCCAGCGGCGGGTGGCGTAGGTGCCTGCGGCCAGGTCATGCTCGATGATTTGGCGTAGGAAGTTGCTGGGTTTGACGGTTTCGGCTGCGGCTGACGTTGCAGCGGGTGGGGTAGCGGGTTTGTTCATATCTGTATAGATTCTAGGGCCAGTAAGGGGCATGACACGCTTAGTTGCAAGTTTCTACACCCCTATGGCAACCAAAGCGTAAGCTCGAGCGTTGT
>JANOSN010000033.1:0-7575 GCA_031415895.1 Polaromonas sp.
ACAAGCTATTTGGCACGCACAACCGCTTGTTCAAAATTGCCACGCCCGCCAACCCCATGGCGTATTGCGAAATCATTGCCATTAATTCAAATGCAACGCCCACTATCAAGCCGGGCACCAAACGTTGGTTTGACATGGACAGTGCCGCGTTGCAAGCCGCCGTAGCGGTACAGCCGCGCTTAGTGCATTTTGTAGCTAACTCCTCAGATGCGCAAGCTGCATGCGCTGCTCTTAGCGCGCTGCACATTGACCGTGGCCCTGCGCTGCAGGCCAGCCGCCATACCAATAAAGGCATGCTGCACTGGCAGATCACCGTGCGCGAAGACGGCCAACGATTATTTAACGGCATGCTGCCCACGCTGATTCAGTGGGGCAAGCCAGACGACAAAGAACCCCTGCGCCTGCACCCGCGCAACAGCCTGCCGCGCTCAGGCGTCACGCTGCACAGCATTACCTCTGTCCACCCCGAAGCATCTGCCTTGCAAGCGGCATATGCTGCCATAGGCTTGCAAGGTGTTGTGGTGCAAGAAGGCCCGGCCAACCTAACTGCCACACTGCAGACCCCCAAAGGTTTGGTCACGCTGACATCGCAAGGACTCTAATATGCTGCACGCTGGTGAACTTTTGCTGTTTGCTTTGGCCACCGTGGTCATGGTGTTCACCCCTGGCCCCAACATGATCTATTGTGTCTCGCGCACCCTGTGCCAAGGCCGTGCGGCAGGCATGGTGTCGCTGGCGGGCGTGCAGATGGGGCTGGTGGTGCACATCTGCGCGGCCGGTGCAGGGCTGACCGCGCTGCTGCTGGCCGTGCCGCTGGCTTTTGATGTGGTCAAGCTGGCAGGAGCCGCGTATTTACTGTGGCTAGCGTGGCAAGCGGTCAAGCCCGGCGGGCGATCAATGTTTGAGGCACGCACACTGCCTAATGACTCGGCGGCTACGTTGTTTCGCATGGGCTTGGTCACTAATCTGCTCAATCCTAAAGTAGCCATGTTTTACCTGTCGATTTTTCCACAGTTTATTCAACCTGATCGCGGCAGCATTTGGCTGCAAACCTTGCAGTTGGGTGTTGTGCAAATTTGCATCAGCGCCAGTGGCAACACCTTGATTATTTTTGGCGCTGCACGCATCACCCAGTTTTTAGCACGCAGCCCCGGCTGGTTATTGGCCCAGCGCTATGTGATGGGTAGCGTACTGGCTGCCTTAGCGTTACGTATTGCCATAACGGAGAAAAATTAATGTTTACACTGTACCAAATAGAAGCTGCAGCCCAAGTGGTGTACCAAGATTTTCAGGCTACGCCGCAGTACCGCTGGGGTCTGCTGAGCGAGCGCCTGGGCACAGACTGCTGGGTCAAGCATGAGAACCACACGCCTGTGGGGGCTTTCAAAATTCGCGGTGGATTAACGTATTTTGACAAGCTGAAAAAATCTAACGCGCTGCCTAAAGAAGTGATCAGCGCCACGCGCGGTAACCATGGCCAAAGCATAGGCTGGGCTGCACGCACACACGGCGTGCCTTGCACTATCGTCGTGCCCTTGGGCAACAGTACCGAGAAAAATGCCGCCATGCGTGCGCTAGGCGTTACCTTGATAGAGCATGGCAGCGAGTTTCAAGAGGCGCGTGAATTTGCCATTAACTTGGCCAAAGAGCGCGGCGCACACATGGTGCCCAGCTTTCACCTGGACTTGGTGTTGGGTGTGAGCACCTATTGGCTAGAGTTGTTTAAAGCCGTGCCGCACATGGACGTGGCTTATGTACCGATTGGCATGGGCTCGGGTGCCGCCAGCGCCATTACGGCCAAACTGGCGTTGCAACACAAGGTCAAGATCGTCGGCGTGGTCAGCAGCCACGCTACTAGCTATGCAGACTCTATCGCCGCAGGCCGCGTGATTGAATCGCCTGTGACCACGGTGCTGGCTGACGGCATGGCCTGCCGCATTGCCGACCAAGCAGCGTTAGACGTTTTGATACCGCATATCGACCATATCGTCAAAGTGACCGACGATGAAGTAGCCGCTGCCATGCGCGCGATCTACATTGACACCCATAACGTAGCCGAAGGCGCAGGCGCTGCATCGTTTGCAGCCGCTATGCAAGAGCGTGCGTTAACCCAAGGTCAAGTGGTGGGCACCACGCTGTGCGGCGGCAATGTAGATGCTGCTGTGTTTGCCAAGGTGCTAGCGGGCTGAAAGACTGCGCTGGGGCGATGGTGTTCAGTCGTGGCTCCAGCCGGTTTGCTGCACTAAGCGCTCAAGTGCAAACGCACCTAGCACTGAGTTGCCCTTGGCATCTAGCTCAGGCCCCCACACCGCCACTGTGCCCACGCCTGGCACGATGGCAACGATGCCGCCGCCTACGCCGGTTTTTACTGGTAGGCCAATGCGGTAGGCAAAGTCACCCGCTGCGTCATACGCGCCGCACGTTAGCAGCAGCGCGTTCACGCGGCGCGCTGCATCGGCACTTAAAAACTGCTCGCCTGCGTGTGGACTACCCGAATTTACGCCGCCAATATCCAGCCCACTATTGGCTAAAAACATCGTGGCCTGTGCCAGTTGTTGGCAGTTCATCTCAATGGCACACTGGCGGCAATAGTTGTCTAGCACCAGTTCAGGGTCATTGACAAAATTGCCATAGCTTTTCATAAAGTAAGCCAACGCCATATTGCGGTGCGCAGTGTCGCGCTCTGACTTGGCAGTTTGCATGTCCCAGTTCAAATCAGGGCTGTCGGACAAACGGCGCAACGCGCCCAGCAGCGCTATGTCCAAGTGCGCAAACCGCGTGGTCAACATGTCGGTAATGACCAAGGCACCTGCGTTGATAAAAGGATTGCGTGGAATACCCTTTTCAGTTTCTAGCTGCACCATCGAATTGAAAGCGGCACCCGATGGCTCGCGCCCTACGCGCTGCCACACCTCGTCGCCCACCAGTTTAAGTGCCAGTACGAAGGTAAATAATTTAGAAATGCTCTGGATCGAAAATGCAATACCCGCACTGCCTGTGCTGACGCAGGTGCCGTCTATCAAAGCAATCGACATACCAAACTGCTGCGGTGTCACCTGCGCTAAAGCCGGTATGTAAGACGCTACTTTGCCCACGCCATACAGCGCATGCGCTTGGGTTGCGATGTTGTCTAAAATAGTCTGTAGCTGCGGCTTGGTGGGCGATGATGACTTAGGCATGGGCGCATTCTAAGGCGTGCTATTTGGCCTGGGTTTTTTAACGCCCCCTTGGCAATGCATCTTTTCGTTGTTAACTTTGGACGGGCGGGGGGCATACCGCTGCAAAAACTTGCCATGTACATACGCGCTAGGTAGTAGTCATCTGTAGATGGGGGGCCGCACCTCGCCGCAGTTTTTGCAGCGCTACGCTCCCACCGCCTCACCCTAATCCTAATCCTAAGCTCGCACCCTAAAACAAGGACACAAACAGTGAGCAAAAAAGAGAAAAGCGCCCCAAAGGGCGCTTCTACCAATCAAATACGTCAGTAGTCTAGGTATTTATTGCTCAAGCCGCTATAAATTTGATAGCGTATAGTGCAATCCAATTAGGCAGCGTTAAGCCAGTAACCCGCATTAAACGGGCTAGACATGCGCAGCGCCAGTGGCGATACGTCTACCAGTTTGTCGGTGGGCATCTTCTCGGCAGCCTCAGCACCTTCTGCTACTTCAATGGGTGCGGCGGGTTTGCCGTCAGACGCGCGGGCTACTGCAAACGAGTAGAAACAGCGAAACGGAATCTTGCGATCGCTCCAGTATTCAGACACATCACGGAAAATGTCGATCAGCTGCTCGCGCGCTTCTTTGTCAAACTTCAGGTTGGCCGGAATGTGCTCTAGCACTACGATAAAGCCAGGCTGCGCGCCCGACTTGTGCAGCGGGTCGGTCATGCAGTCATACAACGCGTCGTAGTTTTTACCAAAATGCGCGGGCAGCTTAAACTGCGCGGCAATAGTGTCTAGCACGTCTTGCTTGGACTGCGAGTCGCCCAAACTGGCGTACAAAAAGTGGTGCCCCAGCTCGGTAGCTGCGGCTTGTAGGTCGGCCACGCGGTGAGCGCGGATAGACTGAACGATATTCGATTTCACGGTACGAAGTGGCATGGTGCGCTCCGCTTTCTATTCACAAAAAATTACAATACAACGACATTTTTAATGCGTTACTTCAGCGAACGATACGCTTAAATGTTGCGTAGTGGTCGTCACTGTAATAACACGCATCGGGTGCAGCGGGTTGACTTCCACCACACACAATTCTTTTGGCGCCACGGTTGCGGGCATACGGTGTTTTCACCGTGTACTCGCGGTAGTAGCCGCGTTTTTGCGCGGGCAACAAGCGCTCGCGATTGCCAAACACGGTGCCGTCTTTGTCGTACGCAAACGGCCCACCTTGCAAAATCTTCTCGTAGGTTTCAACACCTTGCTTGGGCAACTGCGCCACAGCAACCGTTGCACCTACTTGCATATCTGATAGCGGCCCTTTGGCATGCGCCAGCCCAACGCCCGCTCCTAGGGCCAACATCGCAGTTAAGCTCAGCCTGAGCCAAGCTTTGGCAAATAATCGTTTCACTGTCCCATTGCGGTGCATGTTGTGGCTCTTGGCTGTTTTAGTGGCTAATTTTGTTTGCTCACCCCACGGCGCATAAGCTCATGGGAGGACTGAGAATCAGCCACAAATCTATTGACGAGGGGCTTAAAAGATGCGGGTTAACCCGAGATTCCAAGCTTTGTATTGTCGTAGAAAGCGTCAGAAAACGCAAGCCCCTTATGTGCAATAACTATCGATAGCAGGGTTTTTAATGCGTCCACTTAGCTTTATTTGTGAGTACTAACTTAGTATTTAAGCTTCATCGGGCCGCGTTTGCATCCGCCACGGTCAAAGCTGTCATATTGACAATGCGGCGTACTGTAGTACTTGCCGTGAGAATATGCACAGCCGCGGCGCATCCTAGCAACACGGGGCCGATAGCAATGTTGCCGCCGGCAGCGGTTTTGAGCAGGTTGTAGCTAATATTGGCCGCATCGATGTTGGGCAACACCAACAAATTGGCCTCGCCGGTCAGGGTGCTGTGCGGCATGATGGTTTTGCGGCTGGCTGGGTCTAGGGCTATGTCGCCATGCATTTCGCCGTCTACTTCTAACCACGGGGCTTGCACGCGCAGCAGTTCTAACACTTTGCGCATTTTGATCGCGCTGGGCTGGTTGCTAGAGCCAAAGTTGCTGTGCGATAGCAAAGCGGCTTTGGGGTGCACGCCAAAGCGCTGCATTTCTTCGGCGGCCATGGTGGTGATCTCGGCCAACTCCTCAGCGCTGGGGTCGTAGTTAACGTGGGTGTCGACTAAAAACACTTGGCGGTCGGGCAGCATCAGGCCGTTCATGCAGGCGTACACGGGCACGTCTTGCGGTGTGCTGGCCGCACCCCCAGCGCGCTTGCCCAGCACTTGGTCGATGTAGTGCAAATGCAGCGCTGTGGTGCCCCAGGTGCCGCAGATCATGCCGTCGGCCAAGCCTTTGTGCACCATCATCGCGCCAATCAAAGTTAAGCGGCGGCGCATCTCGATTTTGGCGATTTGCACCGTCACGCCTTTGCGCTCGGTCATCTGGTGGTAGGTTTGCCAAAAATCGCGGTAGCGGTCGTCTTTTTCTACGTTGACTACGTCGTAATCGGTGCCCGCAGCCAGGCGCAGGCCAAACTTTTGGATGCGCTCTTCAATCACGGCTGGGCGGCCGATTAAGGTGGGGCGTGCAATGCCTTCGTCCACCACAATTTGGCAGGCACGCAGCACACGCTCTTCTTCACCCTCGGCATACACCACGCGCTTTTTAGTGGCCAGTTTTGCAGCAGTAAAAATCGGCTTCATCGTAGTGCCAGAGGCATAGACAAAGCTTTGCAATTTTTCGCGGTAGGCAGCCATGTCTTTGATAGGGCGCAACGCCACACCGCTGTCGGCAGCGGCTTGCGCTACGGCGGGTGCAATCTTCATCATCAAGCGTGGGTCAAATGGCTTAGGGATCAAATACTCAGGGCCAAAGGCCAGCGCCTCGCCCACGTAGGCAGCGGCTACGACTTCGCTTTGCTCAGCTTGGGCTAGCTCTGCAATGGCGTGCACTGCGGCAATTTCCATCTCTAGGGTAATGGTGGTGGCACCGCTGTCTAACGCACCGCGAAAGATATACGGAAAGCACAAGACGTTGTTCACTTGATTCGGATAATCAGTGCGGCCCGTGGCCACAATGGCGTCGTCACGCACGGCTTTTACCTGCTCGGGCAAGATCTCGGGGTTAGGGTTGGCCAGTGCCAAAATCAATGGCCGTGCGGCCATCTTTTTGACCATCTCAGGCTTGAGCACGCCGCCTGCAGACAGGCCTAGGAACACGTCAGCACCTTCGATCACATCTGCCAGCGTGCGTGCAGATGTTTTTTGTGCAAACCCAATTTTGTCTTCGTCCATCAGCTCGGTGCGGCCTTCGTACACTACGCCAGCTAAGTCGGTGACAAAAATATTCTCGCGAGGAATGCCCAATTTGAGCAGCAAGCCCAAGCAGGCCAGCGCAGCAGCACCTGCGCCACTGGTGACAAGCTTGACCTTTTTCATGTCTTTGCCCACGACTTTTAAGCCGTTCAAAATTGCTGCGCCCACCACAATGGCGGTGCCGTGCTGGTCGTCGTGAAAGACCGGAATCTTCATGCGCTCGCGCAGCTTGCGCTCGACATAAAAGCAATCCGGCGCTTTGATGTCTTCCAGGTTGATGCCGCCAAACGTAGGCTCGAGCGAGGCGATGATGTCGACCAGTTTGTCCAGGTCGTTTTTCTCGTTGATCTCGATATCAAACACGTCGATACCTGCGAATTTTTTAAACAATACCGCCTTGCCTTCCATCACCGGCTTAGACGCTAATGGCCCAATGTCGCCCAGGCCCAGCACGGCGGTGCCGTTGGTGATGACGGCGACCAAATTACCGCGCGCGGTGTATTTGTAAGCGTTGTTGGGGTCTTTGACAATTTCTTCGCACGGCGCGGCCACGCCGGGGCTGTAGGCTAAGGCCAGGTCATGTTGGTTGAGTAACTGCTTGGTGGCGGCGATGGCGATTTTGCCGGGTACCGGAAACTCGTGGTATTCCAGCGCGGCGCGGCGCAGTTCAGCGCGTTTTTCTTCGGTGTTGCTCGAGGCGGTATCGTTCATCGGGGGCATGCAGTCTCCAGCGGGGGTGTGCGTTGGCGACCCTCAATCTACTTGAGGTTGTCGCGTCAGTTTTTGTAAAGGTTGTCGATTGTAGCCCCCGGCACAGTGAAACCCTAGTACGCAAATATGCGTAAATGGCATCGACTGATATGACTTTTATGCGCAGGTGCTGCACGTCGACGTTTTCAGGGCTTTAAGGCACATTTACCAATAAAAAGTGCTTGTAGTCCAAGTATTTATTGCTTAGTTTGCTATTGAATCTGTAGTGTGTATGGTTGCTTGGTTTGGGAGCGGACTCCCCTTGGCAATGCTTGGTCTCGTTGTTTACCTTGGACGGGCGGCGGGACATATCGCTGCAAAAACTTCCGCGAACACGCGCGGGAGATGGTAGTTATC
>JANOSN010000034.1:0-4024 GCA_031415895.1 Polaromonas sp.
CTAGAGCCGTCCACTAACAGCAAGCGGCGCGGTGCGCTAGCGGTTGCAGGTGGGACTAAAGATGCAAGTGCAGGTGCAGGTGTTGCAGCTGGGCTGAGCAAATCGGTAGGGGGTAAAACATCGGTCATAGCCTGCATTGTCGCCCCATAAATGGTAGTTTTGCCCACGCACACGCACGCCGCCTACAATTGGTAATTAGCTTACCCATTAATCACTCACCCGACCTTTCATGGCTGTTTTTACCGAAGTCCCTTTTGACACCGCATCTCAACTGCTAAGCGACCTCAAACTTGGCACCCTCAGCACCCTAGAAGGCTGCAAGGGGGGTATTGAAAACACCAATTATTTTGCCTCTAGCGACCTAGGCGACTATGTGCTGACCTTGTTTGAGCGCCTGACCGCTGAGCAACTGCCTTTTTACCTGCACCTGATGAAGCATTTGGCCAGCAAAGGCGTGCCCGTGCCCGACCCGCAGGCCGACAAGAACGGCGATATTTTGCACAGCGTGATGGGCAAGCCTGCAGCAGTGGTGAATAAACTGCGCGGTAAAAGCCACTTGCTGCCCACGGCAGACCATTGCGCTGCCGTAGGACAGATGCTGGCGCGCATGCATCTGGCTGGGCGCGACTACCCCCGCGCGCAGCCTAATCTGCGCGCCCTGGCCTGGTGGAACGGCACCGTGCCCGTCGTGTTACCCCACGTTACCCCCGACCAAGCCGCACTGCTGCAAAGCGAGCTGGCCTACCAAAACCATGTGCACGCCAGCGCCGCCTATGCCGCCCTACCGCGCGGTGCGGTGCATGCTGATTTATTCCGTGACAACGTGATGTTTGAGGGCGACACGCTGACAGGTTTTTTTGATTTTTACTTCGCAGGTGTCGATGCTTGGCTGTTTGACATTGCTGTGGCCATGAACGATTGGTGCATCGATTTAGCCACTGGCCAGCGCGATGCAGACCGCGAAGCTGCTTTTTTGCAGGCCTACCAAACTGAGCGCGCCTTGAGCACGGCAGAACGGCAGCTGCTACCGGCCATGCTGCGCGCTGGTGCACTGCGGTTTTGGATCTCCCGCCTGTGGGACGTGCACCTGCCGCGCGAGGCCAGCATGTTAACCCCCCACGACCCCACGCACTTTGAGCGCGTGCTACGCTCGAGATTAGATTTTTGAACGACACATGAAACTTAATATCGTCCCCGCCAAAACTGGTGTGACCTGGGTCAAACTGGGCATGCAAACCTTTTTTAAGCAGCCATTAGCACTAGGCGGTCTGTTCTTTATGTTCATGGCAGTGGTATCTATCGCCGGCATTATTCCAGTCATCGGTACGGTGATTGCCTTAGCGCTACTACCAGCTGCGACGCTGGGCCTGATGGTAGCCACACTGCAAGCGGTGCAAGGCAAGTTTCCTATGCCCTCAGTATTAGCCAGCGCATTCAAGGCTGGGCAAGACCGCATGCGTGCCATGCTGGTGCTGGGCGCAACGTATGCAGTAGGCTTTATGCTGATCATGGGCATCACCACCTTGTTTGATGATGGGCAGTTTGCCAAGTTGTACTTACTGGGCGGCAAACTAGACAAAGCAGTGCTTGAACAGCCCAGCTTTCAAATGGCAGCGTGGGTAGGCATGGGCTTGTATCTTCCGCTATCAATGTTGTTTTGGCACGCCCCTGCGCTGGTGCACTGGCACGGTGTTAGCCCTAGCAAGGCTTTGTTTTTCAGCATGGTGGCTTGCTTGCGCAATCTAGGCGCTTACACCGTCTATGCCATCACGTGGATGGCGGTTTTTACATTAGGAGCTTTGGTGGTTGTTAGCGCTTTGTCTATTTTGGGTTTAGGCAACGCAGCCGGGGTTTTGATGGTGCCTATGGCATTGACCATGGCGGCCATGCTATTTAGCTCGATTTACTTCACATTTCGCGATAGCTTTATCCATGCTGACCCTATTGACCCTACCGCACCTGACAATGGTGTATGAAATTACCACCTAAACCGACCAAATATTTTGTGCCCCATAAGCCATACCCGGAGACATCAACATGACGCAACACAGCCTAGAAGGTCGCACCGAATCTGAGGTACTTTGGTACCAGCGCCGCAGCTTTATCAGTGCTGCTGCCACGTGGACTGCCATGGGTGGCTACGGCGCAGCCCACGCACAGCAACGCAGCAATGTGGTAGAGCTGGTAGGCGACGCGCAGGTCAACGGCCGCGCCCTGTCGCCACTGCAAACCATTCAATCTGGCGATGCCATCACCACGGGGCCAGCATCTAGCCTGGTATTTGTAATTGGCAATGCCGCATTTCAGGTGCGCCAAAACTCACGGTTTGTGGTGGAACGCGGTAACACGCTCAATATCGTGAGCGTGTTGCGCTTACTAACCGGCGGTATCGCCAGCGTGTGGGGCAAAGGCACTGCGCGCAAAATCATCACGCCCACACTGACAGCGGGCATTCGCGGCACAGGCGTGTATACCGAGGTATTAGAAGCACAAAATTTTCGCAGTTATTTTTGCAACTGCTATGGCGTGGTGGACATCAGCGCAGGCGACACCAAAGCCGTAAGCCGTGCTGATTATCACCAAGCTTTTTGGAGCAGTGCCGCACCGGGCGGAGAACTGGCCTTGGCCCCCGCCAAAGCCATCAACCATACTGATGAAGAGCTGGAATATCTAGCCCGCCTGATAGGCCAGCGGACCAACTGGCAAGTGATGGGCAAAAAAGGTGTTAAAGACGGTATGGGGTATATGGAAAGTGGCCCCGAAAAAACCCACCCGGCCACGCCTAAAAAATAGCCCAAACATCAATTGCTGCGGCTGTAGCTGTGGCTACCGTCCAAGCTATTTGGTGTCCCTGAGAAACCCAGTTTTTCACCGCAAAGCGAGTTGACGTACCTTCGACTGGGGATTCAAGGAGCGCAAAAGTAGGCGCGACACGTTGGCCCCACCCAAGGTGCGCAGCAGACACAGCAGGCCAACTGCCTGATTTAGGTTCATTCACACTTACCCAATGAACCGACTGTCAGTTTGGCAAAACTCAGGGATTGACTCTAACGGAGAAAGTGACCTGCCCGCTGGCACTGGGCTGCAAATTCCCCCCCAGGGTCCAAGCTATTGCACCGTTGCTGCCCACCGCAGGCTGCGTCGTTGCGCTGCACGCCGTGAGGCTCACTGGCAATGGCGTAACGCAACTGGCGCTTAAAAAGCTGGTATACGCCAAGACGGAGTCATTGAGCACGATATTGCCCAAAGCAGCAGAACTGTTGTTGGTGTAGGTGATGGTGTAGATAATGGTTGCGCCGGGCAGCGGCGAAGGGTTGTCCAACACTTTGTTAAGCACCAGGCCAGCGCTGGCAGGTGTACCGACGGTGGTGAGGTCTTTGTTTGCCAAACTGTCGCTCAACGCGGGGTTGGCATTGGTATAGGCAAAGTTCGCTTGCAAGGTGATGCTGTCTTGGGCGTTGGTGGGAGCGCCACCGGGAATACTCTCTCGCACTATAACGCAAACCTTTTCGCTGGCTGCAACGGTAATCGGCGCGTTAATTGGCAGCTCGCCGCTGTCAATCACGCCATTACAATTGCCGTCGCGCAGCAAAACCACAGGCCAGCCGGACGCACTGCTCACGCCAAAGCTCAGTACACCCGCCGTTCCAGCTGTGAACGCATGGGAATAGAACACCACAGTGCCGGGCAAGGCGCTTTGCTGCTGGTTGCCCAGCAATGTGTTCACGGGCACATCACCAAAGTTCAGGCCGCTGTAATTGTTACCCAGAGCATAAGCCAAGCTATAGCTGTCGCTCGCGCGGTCATACACCGCACCGGCCACAGCACTGGCACCAGTTGACAGGAAGCCCGATGCATTGGTCTCACGCACTTTCAGCGTGCTACCTGTGAGCGCAGCGGGCGCCCACAGCAGGTAGTTTCCGCTGGCATCGGTTTTGGCGCTGTCATGCACTAATGTGCCGGTGTTATCGGTGAGTTTTACGCTCACGGCACCCAATCCCGCTTCACCACCGTCTTGCACGCC
>JANOSN010000035.1:0-7130 GCA_031415895.1 Polaromonas sp.
GCAAAATAGTCGTTGATGAGGTGTTAGCCAATGTATTGACGCTGCCTGCAACGCTAGCCGCGCTACTGGCCCCTCCGCCGCAGGCACTTAAGCTAGCTAAAAAATATACGCTAATTAGATAGAGGCTGCAGATTTGTAGATTGCGAAAAAATTGCACGCTGGTACGCACCTTAATTTGCTTTTGCAAGTGCTGCAGGTGCCACGGTCAGTGTTTTCCCATCGCTAAACTTCACATTTATTGGCACCTTAGTAGCGTTGTATGCCAAATAAGTTTTGCTGCCATCGGGTTTTTTGAATACGCTGAATAGTGTAGTGTTTGCGGTCACACTAAAGTCGGGCACGCCCATCTCTTGCAGGCTCAGCAGCCAGTGCAGTGCGTGCGTGCGGGTGTCGCCCAGCTCGACAGAGCCCCAGCGGTCCCATTGCGCTAGGCCTTGTGCAGGGTCGGCAAGCCCTAGATATTTGGCAAAAATGTCTTGCCATACGTCTGGGGGTGGGCCGTAGTTGGGGCGCTTACCGTGGGCGGCATAGGTTGCCATCTCGGGCTTTAAGGCATCTAGGTTGCGTTTAATGTATTTGGGGTCTCGCCCTAGGTAGGTAGATGCGCTGGTGATGGGCAGCAAGTTGATACCCTTGATCTGCCTGGGCTCGTCGGTCCACCAAGTGTTGTGTAATAGTGCACCACCAAATACCTGGCTTACTTCAACGTTTTTATATTCGGGTGGCAGGGTCAAACCGTGGATATCAAACCAATAGTGGTTGATGGCCTCGATCTCTGAGGTGTATAGGTACACCCCCAAATCACGCAAGGCCGTGTTGCCATGAATCTCGCCCCACAAAATCAAACCCGCCCAAGCGTTGATGGCTTCGGACGATGATTCTTGGTTATTGCCATACTCGCCTAATCCGATACCTGAAGCCCATGAATGGCCCTCATATACATCAAAGGCTCGCAAAAATGGAAAGTCTGCACGGCCACGCTCTGAGGTGGCAATGTCGGCAATCAGCAAATCTACCATGCCGCCCCATTTGTCTTTGGCGGCCCAAGCTGGGTCACGCAGGGCGATTTCTGCCATCACACGGATCCAATACCCGTAGGTGAAATGGTGGTCGTTTATCTGCTCTACGGTAAAAAACTCTTCAGGGTAGCTTGCCACTGCGCCCAGCGACTTGTTGTATTGAAAATAGCTTTTAGAGCTTTCACCACCAAACCATTCTTCCACGCGCGTCTTTAGCATGGCAAGTAATTGGTCGCGGCCTTCGATGTCGCCTTGCTGTTCAGCTACGTCCATCAGCTTTAAGTTGCGTTGCAGGCCTTTACCTTGCCAGTAGGCACCTTTGCCCTCTTGAATCATCATGCGGCGGGCTGTACGTTTATCATTTTTTAGCAGATCAGTTAATTCGGCTTTACGGGGGGAATCGCTGACGCTGGGCCAATAAGGCACGAACCCGGTGTAGCTAGTGGTAGTCTTAAACTGCGCGCTAGCTAGCAGTTTAATTTTGCCGCGAATGGTGTCGTAAGCGGGACCAAGTTTACCTTCTACAGATGCATTTTTAAACCAATGGTGCGGGTACAAGCCTAGCAGTGGGCCGTTGTCTTCACCCTCCATTGCACGGGTGCTTGCCTTAAATGTAGTTTCCACTTGGCTGGCTTGGGCGTCAAAGCGCCAATCGGCTCGGGTGTCTTGAATAAAAGCGTAGGCATGACGGGTAAAAAGCGCCAGCGTGGCAGGCTTGTCGTCAGGTAGGGCTGCTGCAGAAAAATAGCCTTTTCCCGCTGGCAAACGACCAATATATTCGGTGGCTGATACCTGTTCCCACTTCACGCCACTAGGGCCAAACATTGCATAGGATTTTCCTTTGATGCGAAGTGCCAGCACACGGTTATCCGAACCGGCATCCACGCGCTCGGTCAACGCTGGCATGCGCACGCGAGCATCACCGCGTGTGAGCTGGAAGTAAGCGTAGGGGCTGCCATGGGCCACTGTAACGAGCATGTCGTCTGCGCCACGCGCCATCGAAATATCAATCGACCAGTCGCTGGCCTTGGCCAGTTTAGCGGGGCCCGGCTCAAAATTTACAGGTGAGATTACCAATGGGTCGGTGTGCGGGTAATGAATCTCCACATCGCGCCGCACAGTTGGTTTAACTTCCTTGCTGGGTAGGGCCATTTCAAAACCGAGAGTGCTGGCTTTGACGGTCAGCGGCTGTACAAAAAGCACTTCGGGCTTGGGGTTAAAGATCAACGCCGAATACCATTGATTAGTCTGTGCAGCAGTTTTTTGTAATGCCTCTGTTCGGTGCACTGCCGCCGGCATCACAGGGTCGCTACCTTTGGGCGACAAAAAGTACGTGGCAGCGCCAAGCTTTACGGGTTGTGCGCCTGCATGCATACAGGCCGTCAGCCCCACCATCACAGTCATCCCCAAACAAGAAAGTAATTTCATTTTTTGGTCCCTTTGAAAATGCACGATGCTATAAAACTGAAATTATAATGAAAGCGCTTTCAAAAGACATCCTAATACTTACCCTAAACCTGCGCGCAAAGCCCGTTAAAAATGAGGGTAATTACTAAGGGAAAACACGGGTCAAAATAGCGAAAAAAATGTTGAATAATACTAGTCATTGAAAGCGCTTTCATATCACTTCGGAAATCAAGCATCATGGGTCTCGAATCTTTCCTCTGTAAGTTCGTCAAACACCGCGCAAGTAACGCTTTTTACGCACCGAAAATAAATGCCGGAAAACTTGGCGTAGCCATCGCTAGCTTGGTGTTGACTAGTGCCAGTCAAGCCATCGAGTTTGGGCCAGACGGCATGTTTAGCATTACTGGCTTTGCCAAGGCCGAGGTCCAAAGGGGTACTAACCATTGTCCAGATTGTCAATGGGCTGCTGGCGAAGACAAGCAGCGCCTATGGGCAGATGCTTTGCGCCCAGGTGCCGATTACAAAACACGTGAAACGCACGTTACTTTGTTTCAGCCTTATTTGGGTGCCAAGTACGATCTGGGAAAAGGCTTCAAAGTATCGGGGTTACTCAGCCAACGTTGGCGTGACGGCAATGTAGATATTCCAGGCTACTGGTACGATAAAAATATTGCAATAAGCCACGAAGACTATGGCCGCTTAGCCTACGGCAGCATGACAACACGAGCTTGGAGCGTAGCGGACTATCCCTATGGCACCAATGTAGGTGTTGCCGATGTTTGGGGCTCTAGCGGTGCTGGCTACGGCCTACTTAAAAACGCAGTGCGCTATACATCGCGCATCTTAGACTTTGCACAAGGCGACTTAGTGCTTGAGGCAACTTATGACCGGGGTAACACCAAATTTACAAAAAATAAACCTCAATTTTGGGAGCTATGGGCGCAGTACCACAAGGGCGATTTAGTAATAGATGCTATGTACCAAGATGCACGCAACGGTAACCCACAGGCGTGGGGCCACGGGCCTTTTTCTGCTTTAAGCCAAGATCCAGCTAGCGATAAACTGCTGGGTGGTTCGGGACAGAGTATTGCCATGGCGATGGCTCGGTACCAAGTTAATTCCAGGATTGAAGTTTCAGGTGGCATACGGCGTAACCGCTGGAGCGGAGCCTACCCGGTGATTATTGGCTCTATCACCACATCCATCGGCCCCCAGTCGATCTGGAACAGTATGTTCAACGTGGACTGGAATACCAATACCCCGTACCCCGCTACATCTACCGACATCATGCTGGGTGCTCGCTATCGCACAGGCAAATGGACCGCTTCTACCGGAATGACTTATTTGGGCAAGGCATCTACAGCCAACCCTAGCGAACGCGGCCAAAGTAATTCTGCCCTAGTCAATACCCTAGGCCTTAATTACGATATAGGCAGCGGTGTGCAGGTATATGGCTTGGCAGGCATGGTGCACTACGGTAAGCGTGGTTTGTCGCCGTTGTCAATGCCTGGCAACTCTGCATTCACTAACGTGGACTCACGCGTAAATAACCGTGGAAATTGGTTAGGCCTGGGCGCCGTTTACGTGTTCTAGTCCTTTGCACTTAAGCTTTTAAACCATTAAAACCGCAGGATTTACCATGTCCCGTCTCCTCACATTCTTGGCGCGCCCTTTTTGGGTGCTAGTCACTACTATTATTCTTGCTTCATGTGGCGGTGGCAGCGGCACCGTGGTCGTACCGTTTCCTACGCGAGACAGCTTACGGCCATTGAGCAGCGAATTCACCAGCCGCAAAGCTGTGAATTACTCTCCCTACCGTACAGCTACCGACAACACAGGACTAGATGCAGAAATCATTCCAGAATCAAATATCAAGCAAGATTTGGATTTATTGGTCGCTGGCGGCTTTGGACTGATTCGTTTGTTTGACAGCACTGATAAAGTCGCTGGGCAGACGCTGGCTGTGATACGCAAATACAACCTAGACATCAAGGTGCAACTAGGCATCTACCTGCAGGTAGGTAACAACGCATTCTCGCAAGCTGAAATAACGCGTGGCATAGCCCTGGCTCAAAAGTACAGCGATATTATTTTGGCCGTTAGCGTTGGTAACGAAACTCAGATCTACTGGACAGCCAATCCGATTACAGCAAGTGTCATGGCAAGCGCTTTAGATACTGTGCGAAAACAAGTTACCCAGCCCATCACCACTGACGACAATTGGGCTTATTTTGCAGGCAACGGAGCAGACGTACGTGTGCTGAGCTTGATTGATTTCGCGTCTATCCATACTTACCCCGAGATCGACACTCAGTACGATTTGTGGGACTGGCGGCTCAAAGCCGTTCCTGCAGCTTCGCGCGCAGCAGCCATGATGGATGATGCCATAGCCACCGCCAAACAACAGTACGCACTAGCTCGCAGTTACTTGGATAACCATAACTTAGCAGCGATGCCTATTACCATTGGCGAGACGGGATGGAACGCAGTAGATAACTCAGGCTTACTGAAATACCGTGCAAGCCCCGTCAATCAAAAAATGTACTACGACCGGCTGCGCGCGTGGGCTGCCGAAGGCAAAACTGGGCCAGGACCCAAGGCGATTTTTTACTTCGAAGCTTTTGATGAGCCTTGGAAAAAAAGCGATAACGGCTGGGGGCTATTCAACGTTAACCGCCAAGCGCGTTATGTAATTCAAGGCCTTAACCCTCCTAGCGCCTCATGGGTGTATGAAGCGGGAACCTATTCCGATGCAAACGCGGTGTACTACGCACCCCCCGTTGTCGGCCCAGCCGTCACGGAATCTAAATACATCTTGTATTCAGAGGCCGCATTGACCGCATCAGAAAAGCGCGAAACATGGTTTGGTACCGTTCGCATGGATGCTTTTGGACCACGCACTGGCTACCCAGAGGTAAGCATTTCTGCTGCACCCGGCGATGGCGCGCGCAGCATAGCTGTGCAACCCAACCCAGAAGACTATGGATGGGGTCTGTTGATACAGTCTAATCCAGGTGGTCAAGCCATCAATCTATCTGGTTTTGCGAACGGCAACATGAATTTCAGCGTGAATACAAGCTACGCTGGAAAAATGGAAATCGGCTTGATTACAGAATCAGAGGAATTCGGCACCCAAGAAGCTTTCGTGCAGATTCCCAACGGACAATATGGTTATTGCAACACCTCAGTATGGTGCCAAGTGAGCGTACCAGTTCAGGCTCTGATTGCGGCCAATCCTAAGATAGATCTGCGCCTAGTGTTGTCGCGTTTTGTCATTGCGGATCGCTTTGCCATTACCAAAAACACGCAAAAAACCGGATTACCGACTGTAGCCATTGATGGTATTTACTGGTCAAAATAAATTGTAATGGCATGCGTTGGCACCAAGCGCAATGATCCGGTATTTTCTCACCGCGCGTGACAGCAATGCACGCTTAAACGAGCTTGCGCTGGTTGCAACCAGCGCAAGCGACAAGCCCCTTGCATCTTTGTGGGTGGACAGCCAGCGCCGCTTTCAAACCATATTGGGTTTCGGTGGTGCCTTCACCGAAGCGTCCGCCATCACATGGCAAAAGCTCAGTCCGGTTGTTCAAAAGCAATTGCTGGTTGATTATTTTTCTAAATCAGCGGGACATGGTTACCGTCTATGTCGTGTGCACATGAACAGTTGCGATTTTGCGTTAGGTAACTACGCCCATGTGGAGCAAGCGGGTGATACCGCACTGAAGAGTTTTAACATCTCGCGCGACAAGCAGGCGCTGCTGCCCTTCATCCAAGCTGCGCGTGCGGCGGCTGGTAGCAACATCGATCTATTGGTATCCCCGTGGAGCCCACCTGCTTGGATGAAAACCAATGGCCAAATGAACCAAGGCGGCAGCCTGAGACCAGAGTGCCGTCAAGCCTGGGCGCGTTGCTACGTTAAATTTATCCAGGCCTATGAAGCTGAGGGTGTGCCCGTGTGGGGGGTATCAGTGCAAAACGAACCCGATGCAACACAGCGTTGGGACTCTTGCATTTACAGCGCCGAGGAAGAACGTGATTTTGTCCGCGACTATTTGGGGCCTGAATTGGCTCTGGCAGGCTTGGGCCGTGTGCGCATCGTTATTTGGGACCACAACCGTGACCTCATGGTTGAACGTGCGAGCGTGATGTACGCTGACCCTGAAGCCGCCAAGTATGTGTGGGGCACTGGATTTCACTGGTACGGTGAAAACCATTTCGACCATGTGCAACAGGTACACGATGCGTGGCCTGACAAGCATCTGCTGTTTACCGAAGGCTGCCAAGAGGGCGGCCCCCACCTTGGCGAGTGGGAGCTAGGTGAGCGCTATGCCTGCTCCATTATCAACGACCTGAATCGCTGGACAGTAGGGTGGATCGACTGGAATTTGGTGTTAGACGAGCTGGGCGGCCCCAACCATGTGGGCAACATGTGCAGCGCGCCTATCATTGTTGACACCGCGCACGATGCACTCCTACACCAAAGCTCTTACTACTACCTAGGTCATTTCTCACGCTTCATTCAGCCAGGCGCGCAGCGTGTGTTGTGCGCTGCAACGCGGCAAAACCTGGAAACCACGGCTTTTATCAATCAGGATGGTTCCATCGCTGTTATTGCCATGAACCGCACAGAACAAGCCATTGCTTTCAAACTCAACGCGAACGGCCAGCAGGCATTGACAGAGTTGCCTGCTCGATCTATCG
>JANOSN010000036.1:0-1467 GCA_031415895.1 Polaromonas sp.
CGGCTGCCATTTACCTTTGCTTGCTGAAGCCAGGCACGCCGCTGTTTAACTGTGCTGCGCCAGCTTGGCGGCAGCAGCGGCTGCTGGCTAAGATGGTGGCTTAACACCTGCTTGCTATGCCAAGTATTGACGCCAAACTCATTTTCGCCGTGCTAGGGCCAGTGTTTTTATTGCTGGGGTTCGCCAGCTTAATCAGGGCAGGGCGCATGCGGCCGCAGGCTAAGACTTGGTTGATGGTGGGTACTATTTTTTCAGCTGTGGCAGCCTGGTTGTGGTTTGGTGTGCCGTGACAGCGCTGCAGTGGTGTCCAACGATCTTTTGAGGCGATTTACCAATAAAAAGTGCTTGTAGTCCAAGTATTCATTGCTTAAGTAGCTATGATTTTAATAGTATCTTGGGCTTTATGTTCTGAATCATCCTGCGGTAAACGTACCTTTGCAGACTCCCAAGTACACATAAAGTTTGCCTACTAGCCAATTTACTTTACCGCTGTTGCAATAGCGGGTTGCTTATTCGTCTTTAAAGAATTAGTTCATCGAACTTATTCTTAAGAAATGTAACGTAATGAAAATTGCGGTAGTTAGCATTGGCGGTAATGTGACAAGCGGTCTTGCAGCAGATTTTGATGCGGGCGGCGGCACTATTGGCAGGGCAAAAACCAATCACTTGGTGCTGGATGACCCTGACAGAACTGTGTCACGTGTACATGCAGAAATTGTTTGTCGGGGCGGTGTGTTTTATATAGCTGATCAGGGCAGCAATCCGTTGGTGCACAACGGCGTATCTTTGGGTGCAGGTAATGAGACAAAGCTTCAGCCTGGCGACACGTTGCAAATTGGCAGCTTCGGGTTGTCGGTTATCCAAGGCTTGGCCTCAGCCCAGGGTTCAGCATTGCTAGATGACTTAACTATGTCCGGTAGTTCAAGCAGTCAGTCGGTAGCGTCACTCTCAGATGATCCGTTTGCTGATTTATTAGCTGGACTCACACCAATATCAGCACCCGTACCCAAAGCAGCTCCTAAGGCCGCTGCATTAGATTCATTTCCTGATCCGATGGGCCTCAATTGTGCAGCCAGTAGCCCTGATAAGCTGGATTTTTTTGATGACCTGCTTAACTTTGGTGCACCATCAGCTAGCAATGCGCCTGCACCGGCTAGTACCGATGCTTTTGAAGGCCTAGGTAATTCCACATCTTCAAGTATTGATGAACTGTTTGGCCTAGGGGGGGCTAGTACGGGCGATCCGTTCGCGTCTACACCGCTTGGCAGTGCCATGTTGCAGCCTAATACGGCCTCATCATCCGATCCGTTGTTAGCGCTGCAAGGCGGTGCACGCCCTAGTGCAGCCAGCCGAAGCGACCATGTGCCTGCTTTGCAGCAAGCTTATGCATTACCTAAAGCTGTAGATGCAAGGCCAGCGGCTGTGCCAGCGCCTCAAAGACCAGCCGCCGCAGCCCCTGCTGCATAC
>JANOSN010000037.1:0-1016 GCA_031415895.1 Polaromonas sp.
AATATCAAACGCCACATCAGGTGTAAACCGCCCGTTGAAGGCCACAATCTCGCGGCCAAAATACAAAGTGGGCAATAAAGCGTCCATCAAACCGCCGGTCCAGGCCCAGTCAGCGGGCGACCAAAATACGGCCTTTGATTCAGCATTGCTTGCGCCATCAAAACCAAACCAGTTTTGACTGGCCACAAAGCCTGTCAAGTTACCGATCAAGGCGCGGTGCGGGATGAGTGCGCCCTTGGGCGGCCCGGTGGTGCCACTGGTGTAGATCAGTATTGCGCCATCGTCGGCTTTGGTCTGTGCAGCGGTAAATTGCTCTGGCATCATGGCGCATTCAAACGCATAGTCCACCTCAGCGCGATCAGCCGCCGCGCCTGTGCCCACCACCGTGCGCAGCGTGGGGCATTGCTTACGCACTGCGGCAATGTTGTCGATGCTGCTTTCATCGCAAATAGCCACCACGGCGGCAGAATCTTGCAACCGATAAGCCAGCGCCTCAGGGCCAAACAGCATGGACAGCGGCATGGCTACTGCGCCCATTTGCAGCACCGCCATGTAGGCCACTGCGGTTTCAAAGCGCTGCGGCATGACAATGGCCACGCGATCGCCGCGCTGCACGCCCAGCCGCTGCAGCACATGGCTGAGTTGGTTGGCCTGCGTAAACAGCTGTGCGTAGCTCAGATGCTGCGCTTCTGTTACCTTAGAAGTCTTAGCAAAATAGGCTCGTATAGCTATTTTTTTTGTAGCGTCTGGCTGGGTTGCCCAGCGGTGGCAGCATACCTGTGCGATGTTAAACATCTCAGGCACGGCCCAAGTAAACTGCTGGTACAGGCTGTGGTAGTGGTCTACGCTGGAAGACTGGGGCATGGTTTTTAGTCAGTGGTGCCTAGCATTGCGTCAGCTGCGAGACGGGGGTTTTGGCGGTTAACACGTATCATCACTGCACTATACCAACAGCGACACTTTTTTTCTCATGTACTTAGCCCAGCGCACCTCTCGCAGTGAGTTTATTCCTATCC
>JANOSN010000038.1:0-4541 GCA_031415895.1 Polaromonas sp.
CCTTGTAGTCCAAGTATTTATTACTTATGTAGCTATGTAATTTATAGCAAATTGCTGGCAAGTTGGGGCATGAGGTTTTGATATAATCTCAGCTTGCGTCAGCCCTTGTAGCTCAGTTGGTAGAGCAACGCACTCGTAACGCGTAGGTCAGCAGTTCGATTCCGCTCAAGGGCACCATTTGATACCTTCACGACGTATCGCAATACATCAAAACCCGCACGCTCTTTCAGCGTAGCGGGTTTTTTCTTGCTCAAAGCTGTCAGGTGATTATCTTAAGAACAGTCTAGTTTAGACATTTGCAATGCGTAACGATACGCGATACAATCTTGCATGATTAAGTCATTCGGCCACAAAGGCTTGCAGCTCTTTTTCGAGAAGGGCAGCAAAGCAGGCATACAGCCAGCCCACGCCCCAAAGCTTGAAAGAATGTTAGGCCGCTTAAACGAAGCCACTAGCCCACGCGACATGAACCTACCCGGCTGGGGCTTGCATCCTTTGGGACGCGAACTCAAGGGGCATTACTCAGTGTGGGTGAATGGCAACTGGCGTATGACTTTCGCCTTTGAAGGCATCGATGCTGTACTGGTGGACTACCAGGATTACCACTGAAATCTGGAGAACAACTATGACCCGTATGTTTAACCCACCTCACCCCGGCCTAACGCTGCGAGACGATGTGCTGCCGGCATTAGGGCTAAGTGTTACCGATGCCGCCACACAGCTAGGCGTTGCCCGAGTGTCGCTGTCCCGTGTGTTGAATGGGCGCGCAGGCATATCGCCCGATATGGCGCTGCGCATAGAGGCCTGGCTGGGCAAAGACCGAGGCGGTGACGCCCGCTTATGGCTGGCAGAACAAAGCGCCTATGACGTGCGGCAAGCCTTGCTACGCTTTAAAAAAGCACCTATGAAAGTGCAGCAAGCCCCGATGATGGCGGTTTAAATAAAGAAACCGATATTCCTGCACAAAGCGAGAAATAAGTTAGCGCGACAGTAGCCCTATGCGCGTGGCCTCGTACACGGCTTCGCTTTTGCTGTGTACCGCCAGCTTGGCATAGAGGTTTTTGATGTGTGTCTGCACGGTGTGCACGCTGATGTGGCGCAGTTTGGAGATTTCGCTGTAAGAGAAACCTCGGGCAATCAGCTCTAGCACCTCTTGTTCGCGCGGCGACAGTATGGGGCGGGCGTCATGCAGCTGATCTTCATTTGCTATATTATTTATAGCTACTTGAGTAGTAGATACTTGGACCTCAACCGGTTTTTGCACATTTTCAGTCGCCATACTGCGGTACTTAGCCAGGACGCGCCGTGCGATCATGGGCGAGATGGGCGACATGCCAGCTTTTAGCTGCAGCACCGACTGGGCAATATCATCCGGTGCTGAGTCTTTGTGGATATAGCCACTGGCACCAGCTTCGATGCTGGACAACACGTTGTCTTCGTCACCAAACATGGATATGACCAAGGCCTCGCAGTGTGGGTGGTGCGCAAGCGCATAACGGATCACTTCTAGACCGCTGCCGTCGGGCAGGCCCAGGTCGGTCATCAAAATGTCCACTTGCTGCTCAGTTTGGCCCAGCCAGGCACAGGCCTCAGCCACGCTGCCTACATCGGCCACGCAGTGCAGTTGCGCATTGCGGAGCACAGCGGCGGTAAAAAACTCGCGGGTGGTGGGGTCATCCTCCACAATCAGCACACGCCAAGGCGTGGTGGGTGTAGTGGGCGCACCAGCTGAAGATGCAATGTTAGAGATGGATGATTTAATCACTGGCATAGCATAAACGCTTAGCTTGCTAGATGATGTGGCCACCATGTGAATCGGCTCAGAACCCCATATTTATGGGATGCTGAGCCGATGTGTGAACGACTGGCTAGTGGTTTATCAACGCACTATCAGCGTGACAGACCATAAGGCCCAAAACGGCGGTAGTCGTTATTAAACTGGCCATAGTGCTGCACTGGGGCATGCACAATAATGGCTGCACGGTTGCTGCCGCGGTGACCATAGCTGCGGTAACCATGCCCAGCTGAGAACACCACTACAGGTGCTGGTGCAGTCAAAAACGGTTGGTAATGGCCGCTAGAAGTGATCACCGTCTCAGTGGCTTCTGGTGCAGCCTCTGACACAACTACAGGCTCTGACTGCGACATCACACGTGGCTGCACAGGAGCAACTTGGGCAGCGGGCAGCACTTGCTGCACGGGCGCTATTTGCAATTGAATAGTGGGGCCTGGGTCTTGCGGCAATTGCACGCTGTACTGCTTGCCCGCGTATTCGTAGACCACTTGATAGCCACTGGTGCGGTTTTCAATAAAGTTTTGGGTGCTGCAGCGGTTGACGGTTTGTTGTGTGGTGCTGGTTTGCGCGGTTGCGCTACCGCCTTCAATCCGGCCACCCAAAATAGCACCACCAAAAAGACCAATCAAGGTAGCTGCAGCGCGGCCGTTACCGTTGCCTATTGCGTTGCCCATGGCACCCCCTGCAATGCCGCCCATCAGCGCGCCTGCGCCGCTTTTGGTGGCTGGTGTGGTGTTTTGTACCTGCACTACCTCTTGCGCACACACTTGGCGCGGCACGCTGACTTGGCTGATGATGGCGGTGCTAGAGAGCACGCGGCCCATGTCTTGCGCCAAGGCAGCAGTGCTGGCCAAGGCTAAAACGCTAGAAACCCATAATGTTGAACGGCGCATAAAACCACCTTTAAAAGTCAAAATCTTTGCTGCATCTGCAGGCTATATGTTACCTACAACGCGCGTACATGTATTTGGTAGACCGCCAAATACCCCACAGGTTCACAAATAACTGCATTAATTGGCAGTTATTACAGCCCGAATGCGGTCTAAACGCCGCCCTTCTAAGGCCTGCACCTCAAAAGTCCAGCCTGCGCACACTATTTGGTCGCCCAGCTGGGGCAGCTCGCCTGCTTGCGCCATCAACAGGCCCGCCAGGGTGTTGTAACGGTTTTTGTCTTCTTCGGGAAAGTCGTCGTCAATGCCAAGACGCGCTTTCAACTCAGCAATGGGCATCAGGCCGTCTAGCAGCCAGCTACCGTCGCTTTGGTGGTGCGCCCAAGCATCTGCAGAGGCTTGGGGCTTTAGCTCGCCTGTGATGGCCTCTAGCAGGTCGCGCGGGGTCAGTAGGCCCTGCACTACGCCGTATTCGTCTACAACAAACACTATGCGCGCCGACTGAGCCCTAAACTGCTCTAGCAGCTCCATGCCGCTCAAGGTCTCAGGGATAAAAATAGCTGGGCTGGCCAGATCGTCCAATGTGTCTTCGCTGTCTGATCGCAGCAAGCGCGCGGTACTGACGATGCCAATCACGTCGTCCAGCGAGCCACGGCACACCGGAAACCAGCTGTGCGATGTTTTCATCGTGGCGTCTTTGGTACCACCCGCAATACCCAGCGCCTGGGCTACGGTAAGTTGCGCGTCTAGGCTAATAATGTCGGTGCGCGGCACCATGATGGAGGTGAGCGGGCGGTCGTCGAGGTGGAATAAGTTTTCCACCATCTGCCGCTCGTGCGCCTCTATCACGCCTGCGTCTAGGCCCTCGTCCAAGCTGGCGGCTATTTCGGCCTCGGTGACTGACCGGGCGTTAGTGGTGTTAATGCGCATCAATTTCAGCACGCCTTGGGTGCACAGGCTTAGCAAGGTAACAAACGGCCCAGCGGCTTTGGCCAACCATGCCATGGGCCGCGCCATCACACGGGCAACGGCCTCGGGGTACAGCTGGCCAATGCGTTTGGGCACCAGTTCGCCAAAAATCAACGTGATAAAAGTAATCGCCACCACCACCAAAGTGGTGGCTGTGGGCGCGGCAAACTTAGCGGCCAGCCCCAAGTTTTGCAAAAACTCAGCAACGCCGTCGCTAAAGGCCGCCTCACCCACAATGCCGTTCAACATGCCAATCGACGTGATGCCTATCTGCACAGTCGACAGCATTTGGGTGGGGTGCTCGTTCAGGTCTAGGGCGGCCCGGGCGCCCGAATCGCCGCTCTCGGCCATGGCCATGAGTCGGGTTTTGCGGCTGGCGGTCAGCGCCATCTCGCTCATAGCGAAAGCCCCGTTAATCAGGGTCAGCAGCGCAATCAGGATAAAGTCCATACATCCGTTAATAAACAATTGAATATGAGACTGTATCTGATTGGCGATGTTCAAGGCTGCGCTAACGCTTTTAATCAGCTTTTGCGCAAGATTGACTTTTCTCCTAGCCGCGACCGCCTAGTGCTGCTGGGCGATATGGTCAACCGCGGCCCTGACTCGCTAGACCTGCTGCGCCAGCTGGTGGCGCTGGACAACGCTGTAGAGTGCGTTTTAGGTAACCACGACTTGCACGCCTTGGCCACAGCCACGGGCGTGCGCCCTGCACACAAAAGCGACACCCTAGCCCCACTGCTGGCAGCGCCAGATGCATCTGCCCTATTGCACTGGCTGCGCCACAGACCATTGGCTTTGCACAGGGATGGGTTTTTAATGGTGCACGCAGGTGTGTTGCCGCAGTGGACAGCGCAGCAGACTGTGACTTACGGCGCAGAAGTGGC
>JANOSN010000039.1:0-6393 GCA_031415895.1 Polaromonas sp.
GAGCGGAGCAGCAGCGCTCGCAGGCGCGCCAGCAGCTCAGGCAGCTCTAAGGGCTTGACCCTGTAGTCGTCGGCACCCATGTCCAGGCCCTGCACGCGGTCTTGCAGCGCATCGCGTGCTGTCAAAATCATCACTGGCAGAGTATGGCCGCTTTGGCGCAGCTGGCGCGTCAGCTCTAGCCCGTCGCTGCGTGGCAGGCCTATGTCGATGATGGCCGCGTCAAAGGCGTTGGCTGTGATGGCTTCAATAGCTTTTTCAGCGCTACCCACCCAGTCCACCGCATAGCCCGCACCCGTCAGCCCCAGCTTGATGCCGCTGGCCACCATCACATCGTCTTCAACTAATAACAGGCGCATAGCTAGTGCGACCTGATCATCGTGCCATAGGCCTGATCGGTCAAAATCTCCAGCAGCATGGCGTGCGGCACACGCCCGTCCACAATATGCACCGCGTTCACGCCGCTCTTGGCGGCATCTAGCGCGCCGGCAATTTTGGGCAGCATGCCGCCAGATATGGTGCCGTCGGCTACCAGCTCGTCAATTTGCTTGGCCGTCAGGTCTACCAGCAGCTTGCCTTGCTTGTCTAGCACACCGCTGATGTTGGTCAGCATCATCAGCTTTTCAGCGCGCAGCACGGTGGCCAGTTTGGCGGCCACTACATCGGCGTTGATGTTATAGCTTTCGTTGTTCTCGCCAAAGCCAATCGGGCTGATCACAGGGATAAACGCATCGTCTTGCAGCGCCTTGACTACGCTGGGGTCAATGCTTTCAATCTCGCCCACTTGGCCTAAGTCGTGCTCTAGCGCGGGGTTTTTGTTGTCTGCCATTTTGAGCTTTTTTGCGCGAATCAAGCCGCCATCGCGCCCCGTGAGGCCCACTGCTTTACCGCCAGCAGCGTTGATCAGGCCCACAATGTCTTGCTGCACCTCGCCGGCCAGCACCCATTCCACTACTTCCATGGTCTCTGCGTCAGTCACGCGCATGCCTTGAATAAATTTGCCCTCTTTGCCCAAGCGTTTAAGAGCTGTTTCAATCTGCGGGCCACCGCCGTGCACTACTACGGGGTTCATGCCCACCAGCTTTAGCAGCACCACGTCTTCGGCAAAATCTGCCTGCAGCGCAGGGTCTGTCATGGCGTTGCCGCCGTACTTAATGACCAGTGTTTTACCGTGAAATTTGCGAATATAGGGCAGCGCCTGGGCCAAAATCTCGGCCTTGTCGCGTGGGGTGATGTGGGATAGATCTACGATGGGGCTGGTCGTCATGGCGGGTGTTTCTCAGGCTGGGTGCAGTGGTAGGCAATAGGTTATCGCAATCAATGCGTACAGGCAGAATATTAGCCCATGCTGGGCGACTGGCTGGCTTTTAATTCGGGCTGATGTTCATAAGCCAGCCTCAGCGCAGCAAAATTTGGCTGTCGCAACGCATGGCCAAACCGCCCAAACGCTGCAAACCTGCTGCAGTTGGGGTAATTTTTAATGCAATTAAACGTAACTCGTGCTGTAATTTGCCATGGTCAGATTTCATACCCTCCTACAGCCGCAGCGCGAACCTGCGCCCCTACTACCCGCCGCCACGGTGCTGCTACTGCGCGATACGCCGCACGGCATACAGGTGCTGATGACGCGCCGCTCCATGACGGCCAGCTTTGCACCGGGGGCCTATGTGTTTCCGGGTGGCAAGGTGGATGATTTAGATAAAAAACATGCGGTAGTCCAAGTATCTACTGCTCAAGCAGCTATACAATTAGTAGCGCGACGGGTTACTCAAACGGATGCTCTTTGCACCCAAGTGTTAGCAGCCATACGCGAAAGCTTTGAAGAATTAGGCATCTTGCTGGCTAAAAAACCCGGTGGCGCATGGTGCAACCAAGCTGACGTGGACGCGCTAGACCGGCAGACCGGTTTTTACGACCAAATGCAGGCCAAGGGCTATACCCTGCAGGCCGATGGTGTGTATTTGTTAGCCCACTGGGTGACTGACCGTGACCTGCCGCGCCGCTTTGACGTGCCGTTTTTGGTGGCCCGCATGCCCGAAGGCCAAACCCCGGTGGCCGACGAAACTGAGCAGTTTGCGCCTGAATGGGTGCAGCCTGCACAGGCGCTGGCGCGCTATGCAGAAAAGCAATTTTTTATGATTTTCCCTACCTTGCGCACGCTAGAACGTTTGCAGGCATTCAAAACGGTAGACGCTGTGCTGCAAGCGTGCGCTAGCGAGCAGCCGCTGTGGACCAGCTGCCCACGCGCTGGCCTGCTGGGTGGGCAAGAGGCCCGCTATATGGAGCACGAAGCAGCATTTGGCGAGCTGGCCATGGTCAGCCCCGATGGGCAAATCGTGCACCACCTAGACTGGCAGCACGAGCGCCCGGTGCAACTGCTGCAGCACGTCATGCGCCTGACCGCACCTAACCCTGGCCTGATGACCGGGCCAGGCACCAACACTTTCATTGTGGGCACGCCTGACCTGGGCTACGTTGTCATCGACCCTGGCCCGTACGACATGGGGCATGTTCAGCGGATACTGGACGCCACCGATGGCGACATTAACGCCATCATTTGCACCCATTCGCATGCTGACCATTCGCCCGCTGCACTGCCGCTGCAGGCGCTGGTGGTGGAGGCCAGCAACACCGTGCCGGGTGATTTGATGGGTGAGTTTGCTCGCCATATTTGCCCGATTTTGGGTTTACCCAGCGAGCCGACTGCGCGCGACAACGCTTATTTTGAGCCTAACGTGGTGCTACAAAATAATGAGCTGCTTGAGCAGTATTTCAGGCCTCAGCGGGGCAAAAACGCTTTCAAAATCACTTTGCAAGTAGTGCTCACACCGGGCCACGCGGCCAACCATCTGTGCATCATGCTGCAAGAAGACGGCCTATTGTTCAGCGGTGACCATATTTTGAACGGCAGCACCACGGTGATTGACCCGCCTGATGGCGACATGACGACGTATTTGCAGTCGCTAGACACCTTGGCCGCGCTGTGCACCACGCACCAAGTAGATTTTATTTTGCCAGCACACGGCTATGTGCTGACGCGCTGCTTGGGTGCTGACCATACAGGCGGTGCGCGCCGTGCGATCGAGGAGCTGAAAGCCCACCGCCTGCGCCGCGAAGCCAAGGTGATGCAAGCGATGCGCAACAAGCCCGGTGCCAGCGTGCAAGACCTGTTGCCGCTGGCCTATGACGACGTACCCCCCAAGCTGTGGCCTGTGGCCGCGCGGTCATTAACGGCGCATATGCAGCGCATTGAAACACTAAGCTTGCTATAAAAATAATAGCTGTACAATCAATAAATACTTGGACTGCAAGCACTTTTTATTGGTAAAAGTGCATAAAACACACTGACAGCGCTACCCAACAGCCGTAGCTGCTCAGTAGCGGTATTTCAGCGCGTGTAGCCTTCGCACACGCCAGAGTTTGAGCGGCCCTTGCATTCGCGGGTTAAGCGGCGGTCACGCTCAGAGCGGCTCTCAGCAGAGCCGTCGTGAAATGTGACGCCGCCTTTGCCCTTTTTAGCTTTTCGCGATTTGACAGATTTTTTGCTGCCAGATTCGCTTTTCTTGGCGCTCCACTGCACCACGTTATCGCCGCCAAAGTTAACAGCGTGCGCTGCGCTGCTGGCGCACAGCATGCCAACCAGCGCCAATGCAATGCTGGCCACTACAGAATGAGCTTGCATAAACAGTGCTCGCTTTAGAAGTGAATGCCGCGCATCATCTGCTGCATGGCCACGGCCTCAGCAGACAGTTGCGGTTTGGCAGACTTGTCGCCCTTAGCCGCAGACGAATCAGGGAACATGCGAAAGCTGGTATTCATCACAATTTGCATGATCTTGGGGAACAGCGCATGCAGCACTTGGCCGGTGATGCCCAAGCGTGTGGCGATGCGCACATTTTTGTAGATGCAGGCACCGGCCACCATGTCGGCGGCTTCTTCAGGGCTGAGCGTGGGCACGTTTTTGTAGATGTTGGTGGGTGCAATCATCGGTGTGCGCACCAGCGGCATGTTGATGGTGGTAAAGCTGATGCCTTGGTCGCTGTACTCGCTGCTGGCGCAGCGTGTCCATGCGTCTAGCGCAGCTTTAGAGGCCACGTAGGCGCTAAAACGCGGTGCATTGGTCAACACGCCAATCGAGCTGATGTTGACGATGTGGCCCTTCTTTTTGGCCGTCATCGCAGGCAGCAGGCCCATGGTCACGCGGATGCAGCCAAAGTAGTTCAGCTGCATGGTGCGTTCAAAATCGTGGAATCTGTCGTAGCTGTTTTCAATCGCACGTCGAATCGAGCGGCCTGCGTTGTTGATCAAATAATCTACACCGCCGTGGTTGGCCAACAGTTCTTTAACAAATCGGTCGCAGTCGGTCATGTCGGCAATGTCTGCGGCATAACAAACGAAACTGTAGCCTTTGGCTTTAGCTTCTTTTTGCGCTTCGTCCAGCTTGTCTTGGTCGCGGCCGCAAATGATGGTGATAGCGCCTGCCTCAGCAAACTTGTGTGCACTGGCCAGGCCAATGCCGGACGACCCGCCGGAGATGAGCACTACTTTGCCCTGCACAGTGCCATTGAGCGAGCGGTCGATAAACAAATCAGGGTCAAGGTGCCGCTCCCAGTAGTCCCACAAGCGCCAAGCGTAGTCGCGCAAATTGGGGCATTCAATGTTGGAGCCCTTCAAAATCAAATCCAAATCGCGGCGGTCAAAACGCGTGGGGTAGTTGATAAAGGTCAGCATGTCCTCGGGCATGCCCAGGTCTTTCATCACGGCAGCTTTCACGCGGCGCACGGGCTTGACCGACATCAAAGTTTTGGTCACGCTCTTGGGGATAAAGCCCAGCAGCGCAGCGTTGACAAATAAATTGAACTTAGGCGCATGGCCCGCTTTGCTGAAAATATCCAGCACGTCACCTACGCGGTAGCCTTCAGAATCGACCAAGTGAAAGCACTTTTTAGCAATCGCGGTTTTGTGGCTGATGAAATCCAGGCAGTTAACGACAAAGTCCACCGGCACGATGTTGACACGACCGCCTTCCAGGCCAATCATCGGCATCCACGGCGGCAGCAACTGGCGCATGCGCTGGATGGCTTTGAAGAAGTAGTACGGCCCGTCGATTTTGTCCATCTCGCCGGTTTGGCTGTCGCCCACTACCATGGCGGGGCGGTACACCGTCCAGGCGCCTTTGTATTCTTTGCGCACAATTTTCTCAGACTCGTGCTTGGTGCGAAAGTACGGGTGCTCATAGTTCTCGGCTTCGTCAAACATGTCCTCACGGAACACGCCTTCGTACAGGCCTGCAGCAGCAATGCTGGAGACATGGTGAAAATGTCCCGCGTCAATGGCTTTGGCAAACTCTACCGTGTTGCGAGTGCCGTCAATGTTCACTGCCACTTGGCTTTCTTCGTCGGCGCTCAGGTCGTATACAGCAGCCAAATGGTGAAAATGGTCGATCTTGCCTTTGAGTTTTTTGACATCATCGGCAGACACGCCCAGCTTTTTAGCGGTTAAATCGCCAAACACTGGCACTGCGCGTGCGGCGCCCGAAGCTCCATTCAGGCCCCAGTATTCACGCAGCCCTGCGACTTTTTTCTCGCTTTCTTTGCGAATCAAGAAGTAAACCACTGAACCTTTGCGGTCGAGTAACTTTTTGACCAAGCGTTTACCAATAAAGCCGGTGGCTCCCGTGACGAAATACTGCATGCTGTGCTCCTGAACCTAAAGTTATAGAAAAAATGCCTCAATCCCCATTGTGCACAAAGCCGCTCGCAGATCAATTGCAGGTAAACCCCAGCGCAACGTAGAGCCCAACCCCTAGCGGTTTAGAAGCTCACACCTAAAATGGGCATGGTGGAAGGCGTACAGTTACCCTATGTCAGCAGAGCCATCAGCCCTGCTTGCAGCCCTTATATTTTACGGAGTACAACCATGGTCAAAAAAGTCAACAAATCAAACGCATCAGCCCCAAAATCTAGCGCCGACATGGCCCAAACCATCAAAGACTCTGCCCAGCAAATTTGGCAGGCAGGCTTAGGCTCATTCTCCAAAGCCCAAGGCGAAGGCAGCAAAATGTTTGAAACCTTGGTCAAAGAAGGCCTGTCTGTACAGCGCAAAACCCAAGCCGCTGCTGAAGAAAAAATCTCTGAAGCTACCAACAAAATGGCCGGTATGGCCAACGACATCACCAGCAAAGCCACCAGCAAATGGGGCAAACTGGAAGACATTTTTGAAGAGCGCGTAGCCAAGGCTTTGAACAAGCTGGGCGTGCCCTCGTACTAAGACATTGACGCGCTGATCGCCCGCATTGACGAGCTGAACAAAGCAGTAGGTAAGGTGGGCTCTAAGGCCCCTGCTGCTACTAATACTGCTGCTAAAAGCGCCGTGTAAACCGCTGCAAAAAAAGCC